>CAUUGW010000041.1:0-10580 GCA_963544785.1 uncultured Lachnospiraceae bacterium
ATTATTTTTCACCTAAGTATGTTAATATCATAAGCGGAGGTGATATTATTATGTATAGAAAAAAATTTGAAATCCATATAGTAAACATAAGTGCCTTGGTTTATGAAAAATGTTTCCAAGATAATGATTTTTTAAGTTTTTTCGACAAGACACTTGATATACCTTTTGACCAATTAGATACCTTACGTGGCATTAAGGAAGCATCCATTAATGATTTATTTCTTAAATTGGTTACATACAAGGATATAGAGGAAGCTATTGAACTAATTAACCAATGTTCCAACGAAGATAAATATTTCATCAAAGAACGAATGGACATAGCAAACTGTTTTAAGCAGGAATTACAACATCCTATTCTTTCTTGTTATGTGCATCAAATATGCCTTAAATTTTTTTCTTATGTTTTAACTTTATTTTATAGTTTTAAAATTTATTGTTACAAGGAAAAACTTAGCTTTTCCGATGCAATATATGATTTGGTACACGATTATTATTTTTCCGCTCAAAATAACTAAATACTACTTCACTTGCCGGATGAGTTAAACCTATTTGAGCTAAGACTTTTTCCGGGTCATCTTTGGCTTTTGAGATTATTTTTTCTCTAATAGTAATAGGTTTAACTCTTCCATTAATTAAATCCTCATAATGAGCTTTCAAATTTAAGTGTTCTCTTTTCTCCAGTTCTTTTAAAAGTTCTAAGGTTGAAAACTGTTCTAAACAATTAATATTTCCTATTTTTTCCATAATCATTGCCTTTCTTATATTTTAAATCCGAACCTGTCATCATCAGCTATGGTAGGTTAATTCCATAGGACAGCCTTTCAGGCTGTTTCGACTATTATTTGTGTTTAATCATAACTCTTGTTATAATCTCCTTATCAGTACGGCAATACTGAAATATTATGAAAGGAGATTAATTATGACTATTGAGACAATCCTCAAAAAAGCATATGATGCCTATTCCGATGATAAAGACTGTAGAATCTCTTATGATGATAAGCTCACTGATAATAATCACATCGACCGTTTAATAGATGACGGGCTTATTGATGTAAAAATGAGAACAATCGGATATTCTATCATTGTTTTAACCTCAAGCGGCGTAAAACACTGCGAACAACTCTTCTGATGTCGCACCTTGCAGAAATAAGGACAGCCTCTATATAGTCCTTTTTGGTTTTAAACTGGTTCTTGTATCCGAAATCTATGATGTGAGGGCTGCCTTTATCATCAACCACGGATACATGAACCACTTCTACTCCATTTAGCTTGTTCCTGAATCCGATAAAATACTCCCTACCTTCCACACAAAGCGTAAATGACTTAATACTGTAATCTGTTATCATCTATTCCTCCTTTAAATCTTCCTCTTTCACAAAAACACCGTTTATCATCTTGCCTTTTCTGTCTTTTATTTCTTGATAAGCCATATAGATACACGTTTCAACATCAAGTCCAAGCTGCATTGAAAGAATTGTCAGCACCACATATATGTCGCCTATACTGTCTATGATTTGCTCCTGTCTTCCTTTATTTATTCCGTTTGCCAGTTCTCCCAGCTCCTCCAGTAGCTTTCCAATTTGAGCTTTTGGGTCGGCTTTGTCTAACCCTCTGTCTTTTGCCCACTTCTTTATCAGCTCCGTTATATTCATTTCTCCTGTTTCTTCCTCTTTTTCTTCCTCCGGTACAGATACCAAGGTATCATATTTCAGATTTAAAAGCGGGCGAATGCCATAGCCGCCATTGTACGCGTAGCCGTAGCTAAGCGCACCCGACGAATACACACACCGCACATAGTACGAGATGGAGGCAAGGCAAGAGTTAGGGGTGGCAAGCCACCACCAGCTCTCCAGCGGTTTTAATAAATGTCTATTTCTTCTATATAAATCCGCCGTCATAAGGCTTATAAAGTTTTTACTTGTTCCGTAGTCTTTCAATCCGTCGTCCGCTGTTAAGTCTGTTTCAACCAACAAAAAGTCTTTTTCATCTGCTCCGTTATTTAACAAGATTTCGTAAAACTCATTATTAAGATATTCTCTAAGCAACGACTTCCTCCAGTCGTTGCTCTCTTCGTCAAAGGCTCTTTTTCCTAAAATGTCCTGCATAATGCACAGCCCGGCTTCTTCCAGTTTTATCCAGTTTTGCCCTCCAAAGCCAAATACCTCTCCCGGTTTAATTTCACTATATTTCTTTTGCATATTAATAGCTCCTTTCCGTTTCTTCTATCAATACTAATTTGCCACTGCTACGGCTTTTTTCATAAACTCAACCTCCGATTCGTAAATGCTAAAAGATTTTAAGGTTACTTCTTCTATTTCTGCATACACTCTGAATACAATAAAACGTTCAAGGGCTTCAAAGGTTCCGTTGTTTTTATCTATATTTTTGAGAATGAAAGTTATATAGTCTTCCGATTCATAAAACATGTACTTTTTCGGGTCTTTCTTTAAGTCTTCATAACTT
This sequence comes from uncultured Lachnospiraceae bacterium, assembly GCA_963544785.1. Classification (GTDB taxonomy): domain Bacteria; phylum Bacillota; class Clostridia; order Lachnospirales; family Lachnospiraceae; genus CAUUFM01. Next base: position 2,464 of record CAUUGW010000041.1, read on the forward strand.
TTAGCCTCCACGTTCAGCTCCAGCGTTCTTATCTCGTCTTGTAATGCTTCATTAAATTTATCTATATACTTAAAAGTTTCCATCTTTTCCTCCTCTTTATAAAATGTGTTATAATCTCCTTATCAGTACGGCAATACTGAAATATTATGAAAGGAGATTATTTTTATGTTTGATACTGAATATTTAGGTATACCAAGCAACAATTCTTTAATAGAAGACCCATACCTTGCTAAATGGATGTACGAAAGAATAGTACAGCAAATTAACAGTTTTGAAAGAACTTTACCTGATAATATGCAAGCAGGTGGACGATTTATATCATCTAATAAATTTACATTTAGCATTGATGAAGTCAGTTTTTGGAATCCTGATATGATTATTTTTTATGGTACCGGGAACAAAGGTGAAGCTCTTCAGCTCTTGCAGCATACAAGTCAATTAAATCTTTTATTGGTAGCTGTACCTCGTACTGATGATTTATCGAAGCCCCGTAGAAAGATTGGTTTCGCTCCCCCTGAAGACACTGAACAATTATAACCATCGCCTTCGATAATTTACTGAGTTTATTAGAATCTTTTTCAACTTTTGAACGCTTGGAAAGTATCTCTAACTGCTTTTCAAGCGTTTTGTTTATTTTTTCGTCCATTCTTCAACACCTCCTATATGAACTTGATTTTACGAGAAATCAACCACTTTAAATCAGATAAAATGTATTTAATTTTCGGTATTAAACTTAAATATGTAAGTTCTTTAGCTTCAAACTTCGGGGAATGATTATTGATAAATACTTCAATAATCTTCCCTTTTTTCATCCATATATGAATAGTTTCATCTTGAGTCTTTACTTCATAGACTTTTATTCCATAATCAGTAAACATTTATTCTCCTTTTTTAATCAATACTCAAGCCCCGGCAACAATTTTTTAATAGCATTAGCGTGCTTCTTTTTAATCCTGTGTTTCTTAGCAGTTGTATAAAAATGCAAATGCTTCTTTGCCTTATTATACTTTCTGCAAAACAACTGAAATCTTTGATTACTCCTAATAATGTCAACAACACTCAAAAGCTTTCCGGCTGAAATACTTCTTTCAATCCCATATTCCTCATAATCCCTAATCAATTCTCCCATTGTCATAATAATCTACACCCTTAACCCTTTCTTCTATATAAAAGATTTTTAAACTTCTTTTAATAAGACTTTAACCAACCATAAAATCCTCAACCTTACACTCCAAAAGTTCCGCTATATCATAAGCTAACTGTAATGACGGATTCTTCGTTCCTCTCTCAATCTGACACAGCATTGCCTGACTAACTCCAACATACTCAGCCACCTTTTTTTGACTCATTCCTTTTGATTCTCTGTATTGCTTTATTCTCTTTCCAACAGCCATCATCTATCCCTCCAATGCTTAATTAAAAATATAAGAATTACTACATTAGCTATCAGATACATACCATCTTTTACTAATTCAAGCATAAGCCAACCCCCTTTTTTTATCTTTTTATATTGACAAAGTAATGAAAAAAGAGTATTTTTAATATCTAAGGGGAGTAACCCCCTTAGATTCATAATAGTTTCTTGATTATTTCAATCAATGAATCTACTATGTTGAGGATAGCGGTAAGCAAGAGTAAAATTTTAAGGGTTTTGTCTTGCTTGCTGCTTTTTTTATTCCTCTTTTTTCGTTTACTCATTTATTTTTGCTCCTTTCTGTGTTATAGTTAATTTCATTAACTTGGTTATATTATATCACTAAATTTAGAGAATGTCAATATATTTTTCTCTAAATTTAGTAATGGAGGGGTTATGTATATATCAGCAGAAATAGCAGAAAAAATAAAATTAATTGCTAAACAAAAAAATATTTCTATAAAAAAAATGTTGTTAGACATCGGATTAGGTACTAATACAATGTCTAATATGAAAACCTCTTTCCCTAAGACAGATAGTTTAGCTAAAATAGCAGATTATTTGGATTGTTCAATGGATTATTTATTAGATAGAGAAAAAATCAATGAATACTATGAAAGTAAAGAGGATAGTAAATTGATTGGTTTATATCAATCTCTAAATTTAGAGGGTAAAGATAGAGTTTTGGAATATTTGGAATTAATATCCTCCCAAGATAAATATAAAAAAGATAATTACAATGAAAACATTGCGACGTTTATATAATAATAGAAATAAATGAATAATAATATTTTAAATGCAAAATAAATAAATATGCATTTAAAATATTGATTTGCATAAAATTTCTTTTTTTATATTTTTTTAAACTTCCCACCCAAATATTAAATTAATATTGTTATATATAAAAAAAATGGCTTAAATACGTAGTGGGAAGAACTTCCCACTAAAAATATCAAAACTTCCCACCCAAATATAAAAATAACTCCTAAAAAGCATATATAAACTTATTTCCTTAAATATTCTTAAACGCTTTATTTAAAACATAAAAAAGACCGCTAAAGCCTATAAATACAAGCCTTAGCAGTCTTTCATAATCCAATTATCAATTATCTCTTAAACGTTCTTAAACAGTTTTTTAAATATTTCTTAAAAATCCCCCATTTTAATTTAAATCAATCAAAAACCTTTAAAATCTTCTTTCATTTCACAATTTAAACACACTCATTTTTTACCGTCTTTTTTCATCATTTTCCGCTTTCTTTTCATCTAAAAACCGTATAATTCCGCATTTTTTCATTTTATTCCGCTTTTTTGCACTTCCTAAAATCTTCTTTTATTTTTTTATCTTTTTATTTGAAAACTTACACTAATAATACTCAAATAATCTTGTCTTTGGTCTACGACCGCATAAACTATAACCTGTTTCTTATTTTCATCAATTTTATAAAACACCAAGTCTTTTTCCAAAATAAAAACCAAATACATAATTCCCAAAATTTTCTTCAATATAGAGAACGATTTTTCGGATTAGGGAATCCGCCGTATCTGTTAGAATAACTTCGTATTTCAAGTCCGCCTCTCCTTAAGAAGATTTCTTAAGTCTTCAAAAGTATCGTTAATAGGTGCAACTCTTCCATCTCTCACATCCTCATCAGCTTCTGAAAGAATTTCTAAAAGTTCAATTCCTGCTTTCATCCTCTTATATTCTTCATCGCCAAGCGAAACTGTATCTCCTCTTCCATTTACCGTAATGATAACAGCATCATTATCTTCACGACATTGTCTGGAAATTTCGTTATAGTGATTTCTCAAATCTGCGGACGGTCTGATTACTTCCTGCTGTGAAAACATAATTACCACCTCCGTTTTGATATAAGCATATTGTATCAATAAATGTCTATATCTGCAATATGTTTTTCTTTTTTTTCTATAAAAAACTTAAGATAATCAGCCGAGTTTGCCTATATGAAAGCTTGCTTTCAATATAGGCAACGAAAGCGAATTATCAAGATAATATGCTTATGTTGGATATATGAAAGCTTGCTTTCAATATAGACAATATAAGCGAATTATCAAGATAGTTAGCTGAATTTGCCTATACGAAAGTTTACTTATCGTATGGGCAAATATAGCTGACTATCAAGATGATATGCTGAGTTTGCCTATATAAGAGCTTGCTCTTAATATAGGCAACGAAAGCAGATTATTAAGATTGTTAGCTTATATTGCCTATACGAAAGTTTACTTTCAATATAGGCAAATACAGCTAACCATTAACAATGAGTTTTACTTTACATAAATTATATCAAATGATACAATTACTTTTAATAAATAAAGATTAAGGTAGGATTTAAATATGCAAAAGCTTTATATAGATACACACGCTCATTATACGGATAAACAGTTTAATGATGACAGGTCGGAACTGTTAAACACTATAAAAAACGATTTTTACGGCTTGGTAGAGATAGGCTGTGACCTTAATACGTCAAAGCTTGCCCTTGATTTATCCAATAAGTATGATTTCATATACTCCACACTCGGTATACACCCAAGCGAAGTAAAGAACGCAAAATCAGGTGATTTAGACTTTATAAGACAAAATGCAAAAGCAAAAAAGGTAGTGGCAATAGGAGAGATAGGACTTGATTATTACTGGGATAAGGAAGATGAAATTAAAAATTTACAAAAAAGAATGTTTATATTACAGCTTAATATAGCCAAAGAAAAACACTTGCCTGTAGTAATACATAGCAGAAACGCCTCAAAGGACACCCTTGATATTATAAAAACCTATGCAAGTGATATGAAAGGAATAATACATTGCTACTCTTACTCATACGAAACAGCCTTAGAATATGTAAAAATGGGATATTATATAGGAATAGGCGGAGTGGTGACCTATAATAACGCCAAAACTTTACAGGAGGTGGTTCAAAAAATTCCGCTGAATCATTTAGTGCTTGAAACGGATTCACCCTATCTTTCACCCGTTCCGAACAGGGGAAAGAGAAACTCATCTTTAAATCTTAAATATGTGGTTAAAAAAATAGCGGAACTTAAAGGTATTTCAGAACAGGAGGTTTTAAAAACCACCTTCAAAAATGCAAAAGAGGTGTATAATATTTAATTTTTATAAACTTTAAAGTCGGTCAAAACATAATCCAATTTTTGATCATAAATTTCGGTTTCAATATGCCTACAATGCTGTTCCTCAAAGGAAATGCCTATAATCTTTCTATGCCTTTTCCTATGCTTAGATAGATACCTGTCATAATATCCGCCGCCATATCCGATTCTATTTAAATTATCATCAAAGCCTAACAGAGGAACAATCATAAGGCTGTTATAAAAATCAATGTCATATGCTATTCTTTGTGAAACGGTAATATCAGGCTCTAAAATTCCCATTTTATTTTTTATAAGGCTGTCAAGATTATCAACCGAATAAAAATTCATAGTATTTTTTTCCACCCTCGGAAGAGCTAACTTTATTCCGCCTTTAAGTAATCTTCTGATTAAACCGAAAATATTCACCTCATTATTAAACGGTGCAAATGCAAATACCGTTTCAAATCCGTAATAAGAGACTATATCAAAAAGCCTGTTTTCTATAATTAACGATTTTGCCGTTAAATCGTCACTTTTAATGTTATTTCTGATTTTAATTAACTGTTTTCTTTGAATTTTCTTGCTTTCAATACTCATAAAATCACCATAGTTTTAATTTATCGACAAATCTTACAAGCTTTGCTCCCTTCGGGAACTGATAAAGCTCATTTTTGCTTATAATTCTAAGTTTTATAACCAAAATAAAATAAATAAGCATTGACAATAATATAGAAAATATCGTAGCTATGCCGTTTTTATTTTTTGATACAAGCATAACCAACTTATACGAGCCGAATGTAAACAGTCCCATAATTGCCGATGCAAATATCGGCAAAATATAAAGCCTTGCTATATTCTGCCTATACCCCGTCTTTTTTGATAGGGTAACAGAGTTGAAAATCGTAATTAAAAACATAAAAATAATATTTGAAATAAGCATAGCATATATGGAAAGTCCTGTAGTTTCAAGCAAAACCTTAAATATAACAAGCTGTATAATAAGAGCGACAGCCGTATTTATAATGGGTGCTTTCATAAAGCCGAGGCCCTGTAAAAAACCTGTGGATAATGTGGACATTGCAGTAAAAAGAATCACAATAGAGGCATATTTCAGCATATCGCTTGCCATATTCTGAGATTCAACACTGCCGTTAAACAACATATCAATGATAGGGTGAGCCAGTACGCTTAAACCTACAACACAGGGTATTGTAAATATCATCACCATTTTGACGGTGTTATTAAGCTTTTTATTTATTATCCTCTTATTATCGGAATTGGCACTCGACACGGACAGGGTAGGAATAACAGATGTCGCCATGGAGCTTGCCATAGCTATAGGAACATTACAAAGCAGCCTGTATTTTCCGCTGAATATCCCCCAAAGGCTCTCATATTCGGAGGGCATTATTCCTTTCTTTGAAAGCGTATTATAAAAAATTGCCTGATTCAGTATTGTATTTAAATTATAAACAGCGGTGCTTAATATAATCGGCAAGATGGTAAACAGCAAAATTTTAAGCATATAACCGTAGCTCGGACTTTTGATGTTTTTCTGATTGGTCATTAAAGACTTTATCCCGTGGATAAAGAAGAACATACAAATAGCCAGATAAAACAGCCCTACCAAAGCCCCGATAAATGTTCCCACGGTTCCGCCTGCCGCTCCATAGGCGTACTCAAAATCCGTCTTCATATTTATTTCATTGAGTCTAAGCCCGTAATTAAACAGAAGATATGCGGACAGAACACTGACTACGGCATTTACTATCTGTTCTATAATCTGAGAAACGCCGGTCTGAACGGTGCTCCCCGTGCTCTGAAAAAATCCCCTTATTACTCCCATAAGTGAAACAACAAAAATTGTGGGAGCTAAAATTTTAAGAGCGATTGCACTCATAGGAGATTTCAGAAAACCGCCCGCCAAAAAATCCGCTCCGAAAAAAGTAATTGTAGCAAAAAATCCGCCCACTATAACGGCAAAAAAAAGACTTAATTTAAAAAATTTGTATGCGGAGCCGAAATCCCTGTTTGCAAACATAGGGGATACTATCTTGGATATCGCCATAGGCAAGGTGTATGTTGAAATCAACAATATAATATTATATATCTCAAATGCACCTGAATATAAACCGTTGCCCCTATCTCCTATTATACTTGTCATAGGTATTCTATAGAGCATCCCTACTATTCTGACAAAAAAAGAGGTAACGGCAAGTATTGAGCCGTGCTTTATATACTTATCTCGATTTGATTGTTGCAATTTTATCCCCTTTATCAGCTTATTTTAAGTTTTTTAATCTTATCATTTATCGCTATACATACAAAGGTCCTGCCCTTATTTATCTTTATCTCCTCATGTGTTAAGCTGTCATAATAGCGGGTTCTGCCTTCGATATACTTCCACTTGATGTTCCTATATCTGCCGTCGGTGAAATAATATCCCTCTCCCTCGCCCTTTTCTCTGATGTCCCATCTGCCGAGCTTGTCAAAAACTCTTCCGTCCGTAAAGGCAATTATAACATTCTTAAACCTTAATTCTTCATTGTTGTTCTTATCTTTCATCAAAGAGCCGTACTGATAACGTTTATATGTTCTGCCATTTTCATCGTACTCAAAATAAGGCTTATTTATATGATAAACCTCAGTCAAATCAATCTTATTTGCAGCTCCTGTATTATCTGCCGTATCAATATTACTGTCATTATCATTAAAAAGAAACATCTTTTTATTTTTGATATCCTCTTTTTTCTCATTTCTCATATTTGTCTTTTTCAGGTATTCAAGCATATTAGGACCTGATGTAAAACAATTATGCGGAGCTTTTATATCATTGGTCCTATAAATAGGATCATTGTTGCGTATCATAGTAATATTGTTGTCGGAATTCAACAATTTTCTGACATTATATGCCTCTCCTACATGGATGCAGATAGCATCAAACTCCTCACAATATCTTACATAATATGTTCTTGCACTTCTGATAGAGCCTATTTTTTCCACATTATCATAATCATCAAAAATAGCCATAAATCTGGTAATATAGCCCTCAACCGGCGCCTCATAAATAATAGCCGCAGAGGATAAACCGGACTGTGGAGTGGCGGGCCTAAGGTTGTTTATCATTACCGCAACAGGTCTTCTGTTTATCTTGTTTTCATCAATTTTAAGCCCTGTTAGGGAACTGATATTTTTATCCTCTTCCGCTATTTTTTTCTGTTCCTCTTCTATCCTTTTTTGTTTTTCTTCCTCTATTCTTCTTTGTCGTTCCAAAAGCTCCTGTTGATTACTTTCAAAATCTATTTCTATCTGTTTGTTATCATTTGCCGTTTTTGTCTGATTACCGGCACAGGAAGCCAGAACAAGGCAAAAAAGTCCTGTTGTCAATACAGTTTTCAATGTGTTCTTATTAATCATCTTATAATACCCAGACTGTCTAATATCATAGTCTGTTTCTCCCTCATTATTTTTTCATCTTCCTCATTTTCGTGGTCATATCCGATTAAATGCAGGATACTGTGAACCACAAGAAAGGAAAATTCTCTTTTTATGCTGTGCCCGTAGTCCTTAGACTGAGAAACCACTTTATCAC
>CAUUGW010000042.1:0-10531 GCA_963544785.1 uncultured Lachnospiraceae bacterium
AGGTTCGTAATACATTGAAATATATACCTGATAAAGACAGAAAAGCATTTGCGACAGATTTGAAGACCATTTACCAGGCTTCTGATGAAAAGAAAGCTCTGGTGGCCTTGGAACACGTGACAGAAAAATGGACACCAAAATATCCTAACTCAATGAAACGCTGGAAAGCTAACTGGGATGTTATTTCCCCTATTTTCAAGTTTTCTTCCGTTGTTAGAAAGGTTATTTATACAACTAACGCTATAGAATCGCTTAATTCTACATACCGTAAGCTAAACCGTCAGAGAAGCGTATTCCCAAGCGATAAAGCCCTCCTTAAGGCCCTGTATTTAGCCACATTTGAAGCAACTAAAAAATGGACTGCCACGATACGAAACTGGGCACAGGTCTACGGCGAGTTAAGCATTATGTATGAAGGGCGACTGCCTGAATAGAATACAGTGTTAAAAGACACGGGTGGCTTAGCCACCCTGTATTGACATACACTTTTTTAACTGTTATATATAACACAAGGGTGAAAATCCTATCTTAAAGATTTCCACCTTATATTATCATAGAAGATTTTTATTTACAGACTTATCTTCATAGTCTCTAATTGACAGGGGGCATATCATTATTATCTCATTTGCTATCTGCCTTTATAAAATTTTTTAATTTCAGATATTTTATAAATCATTTAAGCTTTAAATCCTGAATTTGAAACTCCAACTTATATTCTTTGTTCTTTGTATAATATCCTAATGTATTGAGCGTTACATAATATGTTCCTTTTTTTAATTCAAATGAAGCCATACCTTCTTTTTTCAGTCCCAATAAGGTCGTATTTGATTTTTTTTGTTTTTTATTTATTGATAATGATGTTCGTGCTCCTGAGAGTTTGAAAGTAACTTTTTGGGTCTTTTTTAATTTGAAAGTAAAATACTGATTATGGTAAGGTACTCCACGAGGCCCGATTATTATATCCCCTGATTTCAGTTTAATCGGTTTTTTCTCGTTAATACTAATCTTGTATTCTTTGGAATTTGCTTTATCATTCGGCAATGGAGGTATGTTTATATGTGGTTGTGTAGTTGTGTTAGGGGTGCTTGCACCGCCTCCGCTACCTCCGGGAGTGCCTCCCGGATTATTTGACGGAACTTTCTTCCATTTGGCATAAAGTGTAATATCTGAATTAATAGCCGTATCAAAGCTAAATGGATTATTGAATGTATTATTATCCTTAAACCAGCCCTTAAATGTATGGTTGGCTTTGGTAGGTTGCGGTGGTGATGTTATTTTTTTGCCTTTCTCTATTCTTTGTTCAATGTGGGCAGTTCCATTGTTTGATTCAAAGCGTACGGTATGATAAACAGCATATTTCGGGATTTTTATTTTAAGTATATTACTTATATTATCAGCCCTATCCTTAACTACAATATAGATGTTTTTTGCCTTTTCATCAGTGAGATTGTTTAGGGCAATGGTCTGCTCTGTTGTATCGCAAGCAGTACCTGAAGTTGCTGTGTTAATTGACGTCGGGTCGGCTTCATTTGTATCCTGTACCTTATAATAGTAGTGACCTGCTTCATTACTCGTAAATTTCACCGTTGCATTTGTTTGATTAATACGTGTTGCAGTACCTGCGGTAAGAGCAGGAGGAGTTGTGTCAGGTACGGCTTCTTGTAGTGTACTTGCATAGTCGGTTTTTTTATTCCCGTTATACTGTTCCGAGAAAACATAAAGCTTATCCGAAGCTTCCATTTTACCTGTTATGTCTACCTTGCCATTACCGTGTGACAAGCCTTGTGCGATTCGTCCGTAGTATTTTATATTGTTGCCTGCATCGGTAATGATGGCGGATACATATTCATTTGCTCCGCTTTTTGCTCCTTGGTAATTAAAAGAAATAACAGAGCCTGTTTTTTTACAATCCGATATGGAAAAATTACGGCTTGTATCTCTAAGTGTCAGTTTCCATTCAGTACCTGCATTATTTTGAACCTGTGTCAGTGCATTTTGACCGACAGATCCGCTTTGCTTTCCGTTATCGGCGGAAGATGTAAATAAAATGGAGGCTTTATTTAGGTTGAAAGCAGGTCTGACTACGGTAGTATGATTGCTTCTGTTAGGACCTATCTGTCCGTGGATATTGACCGTTCCCACCCAGTCAGTACTATTATTTGCACTATGATTATGTAAGCGGGAACGAAGCCAGTACCACGATATTGAATTATTACGAATGTAGTAGGCTTTTCTTTTATCATTGTCACTTAAGCCGTAAGAGGAATTATTCATTTCTTCCGCAGACGGCAAAAAGATATAATCATTTTCTAAAATTTTGTCATATGCAAAATATTTAACTTGTTGACCGGAAAATTCGATAAATACCTCTGCATCATCTTTGGTAGTTGTAATTATGGAATTTTGTTCTTCATTTGTAAAATTATTTTGTTTAAAATTTTGACACCAATTTAGCACATTGCTTTCTCGGTATTTGTTGTTAAGTGTATTATTGAATGCTATATTACCAAATTCACCTGTTCCATAAGTATATTCCGACAACAGAAACATTCCGTCCGAACTTCCGGTATTTGTATTGGTATCCAAGACCCTCCATTTAACAGGGTTGTTTTCAAAGCTTCCATAATAGATATAGTGATATATATTGCTTGCATATCCTGAAATTCCGCCTGTGGGATTCGATGAATCTGTCATTTGCATAGCCTTTGTTGTCGCGTATGCAATAATCGGCATTTGCAGATTCATTGCCATTAACAGACAAAGTAATATTGCAGTTAATCTTTTCTTCATATGTATTATTCTCCTTTGTTTGTAATAAAATGCTACTTTTTGCTGTCGACGGTTAAGTGTATTCCATCGGCTTGTTATTTTAAGTTTACAGCAACCTTATTGCAAACATCGTGTTTGCATATTCTTTCTTGATTCAGCAAAAGAATGCCAATAGTATATCATAAAAAATAGTTTTAAACATAATTATTAAGTAAATTTCATTAAATATTCTTTTTTACATAGATTGATATTGATTTTGGAGCTTATCTTTATGTTTTGCAAAATCTGTAGCTTTTAACTATTGATAAATATGCTCTACCGTTTGGACGAGGATCTTTTTAATTAACATAGTGATTTTTTTTGGGAAATGAGGTATAATGATAGCACTTAACGAAAGCGAGAATAACAGAAGCCAATAAACTATAAGAGAGTAAAAAGATGAAAATGTGTTACTGAAAGTGAATGAGATAAAAAATATGTTGGATTATAGAATATTTTGTTACTTTTTATGCGGTATTTTAATTTTTGTGTTTGGCGGTATTTTAATAATAAGGTTTGCACGTCTGCTGAGTTATTTGTTTTTTCCGAATGACTATTATACAAAACATTTTGGTGAGCCGGAGCCTTTAATAAAAATTAAAAACAAAAAATTAGCGTGGATAGTCAGTTTTCTTGTACCGATTCCTATTGTGGTTGGACTGTATTTTATAGGATTTGCAGATATAGGCGATTTTTTTTGGTATCTTTCACTCTATGCTAAACCGAAGACAGCATTTTATACTTTAGGTTCCATATATTTGGTAGAAGCTCTCATATTTTTAGTAATCAGATTGGAACAAAAATCAATAAAAAAAATATATAAAAGTAGACGGAGACTGATATTAGCCGTTTTATTTTATGCCATACTTATTATCGGTTTGTTTATGATTTTTATTAAATATATGCCTGAATTTTAGGGATAGAGGCAAACTCAGCTAATTATTTTAATAATATGCTTTCGTTGCCTATATTGAAAGCAAGCTTTCATATAGGCAAGTTCAGCTAACCATCTTAATAACTATAAATCAAAATTATAAATTTTTTGAAATCGTTTGGTATGGATTGGAGGGAAATAATGGAATTTATCATAGCGGAGGAGGGTGTTCCTCAAAGAATAGGCTGTGAAGCAAGCTACTTTGGCTCCTATAACGAGTATGCTTATAAATATCCATACGGGAAAATATGCGAGCTTGGAACACAGATATAACAACATATCGGTTAAGGAAAAAGAAGTTGAACTGAAAAATAGTTATAATGGAAAATATATGGTTTTAAAAGATGTTAAAGGGCTTAAGTGGGTTTGATAATTCCCATTTATCAACATTTACATAAGGTAGTAAAGAGATTTTTGAGGCGAAAAGATATCTGAAATATATAAATCGGCGTATATGAAGATTTGGCAATTTTGAATAAAAAGACGAGAAATTTATGATTATGAAATTTGATATACGAAAATTATGGCAATATAAGTATCTTTCATACAAATTAAAAAAAGAATGTCTTAAAAACAAGACTTTGCAAGACTTAAATGAAGATGAGAAAGAAAAAATCTGCATTGAGGCTACGAAAAAAACGAGGAAAATAACTTGGATTGTCATAATAATATATATACCGGTTATGTGTTTCTTTATATTCGGATTTGTGGGGAATTATAAATATATTGATAATGTTTTTGTAAAGTGGTTCAAGGGAATCTATGAATCTGTATTTTCGTTTTTTACCGGAGAGATTGATTGGGGAAGTGCTTGGTATGAAAAAAGAGGAACTGTTTTAACTATTTTTCTTAAACTGCTTCCGGCTTTTATAATTCAGGCATCACCGCTTTTTATAGCTATTATAATTATTGCAAATAGAAATTTAAAAAAAGAAATTAATTTTATTTTGAAAAAACAATAAGTCATTAAAGCTTATTTACCGGGAGTGATTAAGATGAAATTTTTTATAGCGGCACTATTATTTTTTATTGTAATGCTCGGAGTCTTAGCTTTTACCATATTTTTATACGTTAATCTTGCCATAGCGGTAAAAAATAACAGAGATATCCCTAAGTGGATATATAAAATAGGACACGCACTGACGAGGAGAGGAAGAGAAGTATATGAAGATTTCATAGATAAATCCGTATTAAAGGAAGTCAACATTTATATCTTAGGAATAATAATCGCAAGTATAGCGGCATATTTTATTTTTTACGGCAGGTATTTTGTGGATAACAATTTAGCCTTTTGGCTGTATTCAGAATTTTTAATTATTGTTTTTATGAGAGCCGTCATTGATTTAGGGAAATTATTCGTAAGTTTTATATTTCCGGCAATCAGAAAACAAGAATATAAATGTCGTGATTCTGCTGCAGCAAATGCTGTTAAAGGTATGATTTTAATGTCAATATTTGCCTGTGTATTAACATTAATGCTCACAGGTCTACCTGTAAAAGCGCCTGTTATTCAGGTAGGTGAGTATAAAATTGTAGTCGGAAAGACTACGGCAAATGATTTGCTATCAAACGGATTTACTTTTATGGAAAAAACTGCCGATATAAAGAAAAATGAAAACGATATAATTGTAAATAAGCGAGATAGTCATTTTTACTATGGTGAAACAGTTGAGCTTATTAAAGACGGAAAGGGGTATGGATATGTGAATCTGACGCCAAGATATAAAGACGAGGAAAAACTGAAGGACTGTATTGTCACGTACTTCGGTATAACATCAAAGAGTCAGATGTTTGACCATATTAAAATATGCGGTAAAAATATTTCAAGCTTATCTTCTGATGATTTTGAAAAAGAGAATATGAGGGATATTTTTTCACTCTCTCCGATTAGTTATCGGGAGAGTAAGGCAAAGGGGCATTACGTTATTAGAATGCAGACATATCCGTATATGCTGTGGGAAAGATATACCATAGAAATTATTTTTTTCAGTGAGGAGAAACTGAATCAATTTGAAGTATATGCACAACATACAATATGGGAGTAGTTGATTGTCATATATGCAAGTCTGTACAAAATAAAAATTTTGTTGTATAATGATAAAAATATTTAAGAGGGTGAGCTATAAAAATTTAAAGGAGATAAAATAATGGAAGAAAAAAACAACGGAAGCGTTGCAGATAAAATATCGGCGAATATGTCCTTAAAAAAAGAAACAAACAGCAAGATTTCATCAAGAAGAGTGATGATGTATATTGATGTGATATGTATTTTGATCGGAGTAATAGCCTTGGAGCTTATCCTCGGAATCATTGTGTTTAAGGAGATGACATCATTACTGCTTGTGGTGATGGCGCTAAGCCTTATAATGGCACTGTTTACAAGACCTTTGCACAACTATTTTCTGATTTTTATGGGAGCCGCCGAGCTGGTAGCGGGAGGCTTGACACAGCATACCATAATAGCATTGATGGGGACTGTATTATTTGCGGCTGTGAGTTTTGCAATCAGAAAATTTTTAAAATAGATGAACAGGATTAATTATCACAAAGAAACATTAAAAATTTTAGACGGTTTGGACGGTAAGAGGACTCCAAGTTTAATTTTGCACAGCTGTTGTGCACCTTGCAGCAGCTATCCTATTGAGTGGCTTGGTAATTTTTTTAATATTTATATTGATTTCTATAATCCCAATCTTGACAGTGCAAATGAGTATAACAGACGTTTAGATGAGGTTGTCAGGATTAAAGACTCTTTGGGCAAATTATGCAAGAACAGGATAGAGGTACTGTACAGCGGATATAACGCAGAGGATTTTAATAAAATAGCTGCGGTAAGGGCTTTAAAAAAAGAGGGCGATTTTCCCTGTAGGGAGTGTTATGCCTTGAGATTACGTCACAGTGCTGAATTGGCAAAAAAATATAATATAGATTATTTTACCACATCTTTATCTATCAGTCCTATGAAAAATTCTACTGTTTTAAATGAGATCGGATTACAACTTTCAAATGAAACAGGCGTAAAATATCTGATGTCCGATTTTAAGAAAAATGACGGTTACAAAAGGTCGATAGAGTTATCCAAAAAATACGAGCTTTATAGACAGGATTACTGCGGGTGCAGTTTTTCAAAGCACGAAAGGAATGAAAGATACAATGAAAATATCTAAGCTTTTGGAAGGTGTTAATCACATCGTTATAAATGGAAACAATGATATAGAGGTTACCAATATAAGCAGAAATTCTAAGGAAATAAAAGATAAGGGTCTGTTTTTTTGCATAAAGGGACTGAATGTGGACGGACATAAATTTGCAAAATCTGCTATAGAAAACGGAGCGGCGGCACTTATAGTACAGGACGATATAACTGAAGATTTAAAAGCTGTCCTTAACGATAATATTGCCGTTATAAAGGTAGAAAATACAAGACGGGCAATGCCTTATATCAGTGCTAATTTTTATGAAAAACCCGCAGAGGATCTTAAAGTAATAGCGATAGTGGGCACAAAGGGAAAGACCACCACCGCCTTTATGATAAGAGATGTATTAGAAAAGGCTGGGCATAAGGTCGGACTTATGGGTACAATTTTCGTGGACGACGGAGAGAGCGTCAAATCTTCGGGTTTTACCACACCGGAGGCTGATGATTTACATAAATATCTGTATAATATGAGGAAAAACGGCTGTGAATTTGTGGTTATGGAGGTATCTTCCCAGAGTTTTTTGATGCATAGAAGCGACGGAATTGTTTTTGATCTTGCAATTTTTACCAATATTTCGGAGGATCATATAGGGCAGGGGGAACATAAGGACTTTGACGACTATTTTAATTGCAAAAAGGGTCTTTTAAAACAGGCGAAGAGGTTGGTGTTTAACGCCGATGCGGATTTTATTGATAAGATGGTCGGAGATATTGAGGTGGAAAAACTGAGTTTCAGTGCCAAAAAGCCGTCAAATTATATTGCCGATAAGATAAGCCTTATCAGGAAAAACGACAGCTTGGGCGTTTATTTTACGGCAAATGACAAGCCCTATGAGCTGTCGCTCCCGGGGGAGCATAATGTACACAATGCCCTTGCCGCCATTGCTGTGGGAGATATTTATGATGTTCCTTATGAGATTGTCTTTGACGCACTGCAAAATATCAGGATCTCGGGCAGAATGGAAATGATTGATTATTCCGATAAGTTTGTGCTT
This sequence comes from uncultured Lachnospiraceae bacterium, assembly GCA_963544785.1. GTDB lineage: Bacteria > Bacillota > Clostridia > Lachnospirales > Lachnospiraceae > CAUUFM01. The sequence goes on from CAUUGW010000042.1 coordinate 7,937, forward strand.
TTAATAGACTATGCACACAATGCGATGTCACTTGACAGCTCGTTAAAGGTCTTAAGAAAATACAATCCCGCAAGGCTGATTTGCCTTTTCGGTTGCGGAGGAAACAGGGCTAAGGACAGGCGCTTTTCGATGGGAGAGGCGTCGGGAAAGCTTGCAGATCTCACTATTGCCACCTCGGATAATCCCAGATTTGAAGAACCGGACGCTATAATTGACGATATAATAGAGGGGCTTAAGCACACAACCGGTGAATTTATAAGAATCACCGACAGAAAAGAGGCAATAAAGTATGCTCTTGACAATGCAAAAAAGGGAGATATCGTCCTGCTTGCGGGTAAGGGGCATGAAACCTATCAGGAAATAAAGGGAGTCAAGTACCCTATGGACGAGAGGGTAATAATATCGGAGCTTAAAGATGTATGTATGGGTAATTCTTGATATTACCTCAAGTCAGGTGGATATGCCTTTTCTTTATATTTTGCCGTCCGATTTGACAGGAGAGGTGGATATAGGAACGGCTGTAAATGTGCCTTTCGGCAAAGGCAACAGGTTTAAGACGGCTTATATTATAGGAATTGATAAGGAAATTTCAAAGAATGACAAGAGGCTTAATAATAAAAACATTGATGAGCTGAATCTTAAGTATGTGGACAGCATTTCCGATAAAAAGCTTGGGATTTCAAAAAAAGCCTTAAATCTTGCCGTCTGGTTAAAGGACAGATACGGTTCTACCCTATCAGGTGCAATAAATACGGTGATGGTGAGTAAAGAAAGAGTCAGGGTATGTAAGAAAAAGAATAAGAAAGATATCACCTCTTGTGAGGACTTTGTATTAAATCCGGAGCAAAAAAGTGTGGTTGACGGAATCTTTGAATATTCTGAAAATATCTGTCAAAGAATAAAACTCCTGTTTCTTTAATTTACGGGGTTACCGGCTCAGGTAAAACAAATGTATATATAGAGCTTATCAGGCGTGTCGTAAATGCAGGACGGCAGGCTGTTTTGCTGATTCCTGAAATTTCTCTTACAATGCAGAACATAAGAAGATTTGAAAAAAGCTTCGGAGATCGAGCCGCATTTATACACTCCAAGCTATCCAAGGGGGAGAGGTATGAGAGAATACAGAAAGCGAAAAACGGAGAAATAGACATTATGATAGGTCCTCGGACCGCTCTTTTTACGCCTTTTTCCGATATCGGAATTATTATTATTGATGAGGAACACGAAAGCTCATACAATAGCGACAGGACTCCTAAGTATAATGCAAAAGAGGTAGCCTTTAAGATAGCCGATATGAATAAGGCATTTATTGTACTGGGATCTGCAACACCCTCCGTTGAAAGCTTTTACAGGGCTTTGCATAGTGAATATGCTCTTTTTGAAATTAAAAATCGTTATGGAGAATCCAAATTGCCGAAAATTCATATTGTTGATATGAAAAAGGAGCTTATAAGCGGAAACAGAGATATTTTCAGCAGAGATTTATTAAGACTGATTGATGACAGATTAAATAAAAAAGAACAGATTATGCTGTTTTTGAACAGGCGGGGGTATTTCGGATTCAATGCCTGTAGGGCTTGCGGAGAGGTTATTAAATGTCCACATTGCGATGTGTCTTTATCTCTTCATTTTGACGGAAAATTAAGATGCCACTATTGCGGATATGAGGTTAATGAGTATCATAATTGCCCAAGCTGCGGCTCCGGTTATATAGGGAGTATGAATGCGGGCACTCAGCAGGTGGAGGAGCAGGTTTATAAGTATTTTCCAAAGGCTCGTGTTTTAAGAATGGATGCCGATACCACCTCAAGAAAGTATGATACGGACAGGATTTTGCACAGCTTTGCATCAGGTGAAGCGGAAATTCTGATAGGGACACAGATGATTGTAAAGGGACACGATTTTCCAAAGGTTACGCTTATGGGGATTCTGCTTGCCGACTTGGCACTCAATATTTCTTCTTATTCCGCCTGTGAGCGTTGTTTTCAGATTCTTATGCAGGCATCGGGAAGAGTCGGTAGGGGGGATAGCTTGGGAGAGGTGATTTTACAGACATACAGACCCGAGCATTTTTGCATACAAATGGCTAAAAACGGGGATTATAGAGGCTTTTACGAAGAGGAAATAAAGTATAGGGAGCTTATGAATTATCCTCCTTTTTCAAATCTTATGCTGATAGTGCTTCAATGCATGGACGAGGAGCATTTGATTAATGCGACCGATTTTATGAAACAGTTTGTGGTAACCGAGGCGAAAAAATATAATATTTTCGTGATAGGACCTTCAGTTCCTCCAATTTCCAAGGTCAACGACTTTTACAGAAGATTTATTTATGTGAAGCATAGAGACTTTCAAAGAGTCATTTTTTTACGCAACAGGATAATGGCATACGCCGCAATTAACCGTGGTTATGACAATATTGATATTCAATTTGAATACAGACCGATTTAATGCCAAATATAGCTGACTATCAAGATAATATGCTTAAGTCTGCCTATATGAAAGCTTGCTTTCAGTATAGGCAACGAAAGCATATTATTAAGATAATTAGCCGAGTTTGCCTATATGAAAGCTTGCTTTCAATATAGGCAACGA
>CAUUGW010000043.1:0-10456 GCA_963544785.1 uncultured Lachnospiraceae bacterium
ATCTGAATCAAGCTCCTGGGCTTTGAATGTTCCCTCTGTCACAATATCTTCAGGCATTTCCGCTTCCATATTGTCCTGTTTGTTATCCTGTGTAGCTGAGTCGGCAACAGGAGCCTCCTGTTTTTGAGTCTTTGCAGTTGAACAACCTACCATACCTGCCGCTAAACAAGCAGCTGTTAATAAAACTAATACTTTCTTTTTCATAATTTTCTCCTTTACATAATAATACTAAACACAATACTAATACGGTGAGACAATTTGCTTCTCACAGTCAATTAGTTTAACACATTTTTTAGGCTTGTCAATTAGATTTTTTAAAATTTCAATAAAATTTCAAAAATACAATAAACAAAAAACCGTATCGAGAGGTTATAAAAATTTTGTTATTGAAAAATTAAGAATTTCAAGTTATTATATGGGTCGAGGCTTTGCAAAGTTTGCAATGCTTTAATTTATTTTTAATTTAAAAATGAGGAGATTAATTCAATGTCAGATTCAAATTTTACACCGAGGGATACACAGATAGCAATAAAGACAATAAAAGACTATTTTCAGATAAATCTTGCAAAGACACTTAATTTATATAGAGTAACCGCTCCGCTGTTCGTAAAACCGCAGACAGGACTTAACGACAACCTGTCGGGGGTTGAAAAAGCGGTAAACTTCAGCATCAGAAAATATGACATAGATGTGGAAATAGTGCAATCTCTTGCAAAATGGAAAAGGCAGGCACTTAAAAACTACGGTTTTAATATGCACGAGGGAATTTATACCGATATGAATGCCATCAGAGCCGATGAGGAATTGGACGAGCTGCATTCAATCTATGTTGACCAGTGGGATTGGGAAGCAATCATAGGTGAAGACGAACGAAATGAAAGTCTTTTAATAAATACCGTTAAAAAAATATACGAAATCTTTAAAAATACGGAACATATGATAGAGGAAAAATATCCGTTTCTTACTTGCGACAAATTACCTGATGAAATCACTTTTATTCATTCGGACGAGCTGTTGAAAATGTATCCTAATCTTGACCCTGATGAACGTGAAAAAATGATTTCAAAGGATAAAAAAGCTGTGTTTATAATAGGAATAGGAGAAAATTTAGCCGACGGCAAACCGCACAGCCTAAGAAGCCCCGACTATGACGATTGGAAGCTTAATGGTGATATTATTTTCTGGAATCCGATAATCAATAACTCGATAGAGCTTTCAAGTATGGGAATAAGGGTGAACAAAGACTCACTGATTTATCAGCTTGAGACCTCAGGTAAAACGGACAGATTGACACAGGACTATCACAAGGCTCTGATAAACGGCGAGCTTCCTCAAACTATAGGCGGCGGCATCGGTCAATCAAGAATTTGTATGTTTTTCCTGCAAAAAAGGCATATAGGAGAGGTTCAGTGCTCTATCTGGGATAACGATACAATAGAAGCTTGCAAAAAACAAAAAATCAATTTATTATAGTAATCTGACTTTTAAGGAGGGGCTTTTATAATGGCAAATAAACTGATAGAATTACAGGGTATAAGTAAAAGCTTTGATAACGAACTGATAATTGATGATCTTAATTTATACATAAATGAAAACAGGTTTTTAACACTGTTAGGTCCGTCAGGATGCGGTAAAACTACTACTTTGCGTGTAATCGGAGGTTTTGAAACTCCCGATAAGGGCAGAGTGGTATTGGAGGGCAAAGATATTACTATGCTTCCTCCCAACAAAAGACCCCTTAATACAGTTTTTCAAAAATACGCATTATTCAGCCATATGAATGTTGCAGAAAACATTGCTTTCGGCTTAAACATAAAGAAAAAAAGTGCGGAATATATAAAGGATAAGATAAAATATGCACTGAAGCTTGTAAATTTGAACGGCTACGAGAACAGAAATATAACCTCGTTGAGCGGAGGTCAACAGCAAAGAATAGCCATTGCAAGAGCCATAGTCAATGAACCTAAGATTTTACTGCTTGACGAACCGCTCGGAGCTCTTGACTTAAAGCTTCGTCAGGATATGCAATATGAGCTGATTCGCTTAAAAAATGAGCTTGGAATCACCTTTGTTTATGTTACCCATGATCAGGAGGAGGCTCTTACCATGTCCGATACCGTGGTCGTGATGAACCAAGGCTACATTCAGCAAATAGGAACACCGGAACAAATCTATAATGAGCCCGAAAATGCCTTTGTGGCTGACTTTATAGGGGACAGCAATATCATAGACGGCACAATGATACAGGACAGACTGGTGGAAATATTGGGAGTAAAATTCCCCTGTGTGGACAGCGGATTCGGGGTTAAAAAGCCTGTGGATGTGGTTATAAGACCGGAAGATATTATACTCACAAAGCATAATGAGGGTCTGTTGAACGGCGTTGTTTCTCATACGATTTTTAAAGGCATTCATTATGAAATGGAGGTTAGAGCAAACGGCTTTGAATGGCTCGTTCAAAGCACCGTTATGCACCCTGTCGGAGAAATGGTCGGTATAAATGTGGATCCGTTTAATATCCAGATAATGCACAAGCCCGTATCTGAGGATGAGGAGGTGCAGGTTACAGATGAATAAAAAGTCCCTGTCTATACCGTATATTATATGGGCTGTATCCTTTATAGTAATACCTCTGTTTTTAATTATATATTACGCTTTTACAAACGAATACCGTATATTCAGTGTGGATAACTTTATAAATATTTGCAATAAAACAGTGCTGAGTACGTCTGTTTTGTCGCTGTCTTTATCCGCAGTATCCACTTTTTTCTGCTTATTGATAGGATACCCTACAGCATATTTTCTCAGCAAGATTTCTCAAAGATATGGAAAACTTATTACAGTCCTGCTTATTTTACCTATGTGGATGAATTCATTGCTCAGAACTATGTCATGGATGGTGTTGCTTGAAAAAAAAGGACTGATAAATTCGCTTTTGCAGACATTAAGTTTTCCTAAAATCCATGTGATAAACACTCCGTTGGCTGTGATAATAGGAATGATCTATGATTTTCTGCCGTTTATGATCCTGCCTATTTATAATTCACTGTGCAAGATACAGCAGAACACAATAGAGGCGGCTTGGGACTTGGGGGCGGACGGTTTTAAAACATTTACAAAAATAATATTCCCGCTCAGCTTCCCCGGTGTAATCAGCGGAATATCAATGGTGTTTATTCCTACGCTTACAACCTTTGCAATATCGGATCTTCTCGGCGGCGGAAAGATTTTACTGCTCGGAAACCTGATTGAACAGCAATTCAAGCAATTAAATGATAAAAATACAGGTTCCGCCCTGTCATTTATATTAATGATTTTTATATTCCTGACAATTACTGTTACTTCAAAGGCTAACAGAAATATGGAGGATTCAATATTGTGAATAAGAATAATACATTATCAAGAATATATTTATTTTTGGTCGGAATAATTCTCTATGCTCCGATTATAATACTGATATTCCTGTCATTTAATTCATCAAAGCATAGAAGCATCTGGGGCGGTTTTTCACTAAAATGGTATATTAATCTTTTTCAAAACAAAGAAATATTAAGCTCATTATACACCACGCTTATAATAGCTATTTTGTCAGCTCTTATAGCTACCATCATCGGAACATTGGCAGCCGTCGGAATCAGCAATATAAAGAAAAAAGGTCAAACCGTGATTATGGCTGTGACCAATATTCCAATGCTTAACAGCGATGTCGTCACCGGTATTTCGCTGATGATGGTATTCATATCGGCTTTTGAGATAATAAGAAGAATATTTAATATACAATTAAACATGGGTTTAGGAAGCATTTTGATTTCTCATATCACATTTAATATCCCGTATGTGATACTGAGTGTACGACCTCACCTTAAAAAAATGGACAGGACTACCTATGAAGCTGCACTTGATCTTGGAGCATCACCCTTTTACGCCTTTCATAAAATAGTGTTAAAGGAGCTTTCTCCCGGAATATTTTCCGGCTTTCTGTTAGCAATCACTATGTCGCTTGATGACTTTATTATTACTTATTTTACAAAGGGTCCCGGAATAGATACTCTGTCAACAAAAATTTATTCAGAGGTTAAAAAGGGCATAAAACCGGAGATATATGCGTTATCAACAATTATGTTTATGACTATTTTAATATTATTGCTTATAATTAATTACCTGTCCGATAAGAAAAACAATCTTAAGAATAAATAGGAGGATTTAATAATGGCTGTTAAAAAATACGCATTGTTTACTTTTATAGTCTTAAGCTTACTTTTTTTATTTTCTTGTAAAAGCAAAGAAATCACGGGGCAAAAAATTGTAGTTGCAAACTGGGCTGAATATATTGATCCCGATGTAATAGATGAGTTTGAAGAGAAAACGGGAATCAAGGTGATATATGAAGAATTTGACACCAATGAATCCATTTATCCTAAAATTGAGCTGAATACTGCAAATTATGATATCATCTGTCCATCAGACTATATGATAAACAAGATGATAGAAAATAATCTCCTGCAAAAAATAAACTTTAATAATATTAAAAACTATAAAAATATAGATAATATGTATATTGAAAAATCAAAGGGATTTGATCCCACCTGCGAATACTCTATTCCGTATTGTTGGGGAACTGTGGGAATTCTTTATAATAAAACCATGGTAAAAGAACCGGTCGACAGCTGGAACATTCTTTGGGATAAGAAATACAAAGACGATATTTTAATGCAAGCGTCGGTCAGAGATGCCTTTATGGTATCGTTATCAAGAAACGGTAATTCCATAAACAGTGTCGATAATAAGGAATTGCAGCAGGCAAGAGATGAACTGATAAAGCAAAAGCCTATTGTTCAGGCATATGTGATAGATCAGGTCAGGGATAAGATGATAGGAGAAGAGGCGGCTCTCGGAGTGATTTATTCCGGAGAGGCTCTATTTACAAAAACGGCAAATCCCAACCTTGAATATGTTATCCCTAAGGAGGGGTCAAATATTTGGATGGATTCCTGGGTTATTCCTAAATCCGCAAAAAATGTTTCAGGTGCTGAAAAATTTCTTGATTTTTTATGTGATGCCGAGGTCGCCTATAAAAATTTCAAATATCTTACCTATTCAACACCTAATAAGGCTGCTAAAAAATTGGTTAAGGACAATGCCATATTGAACAATATAGCCGCCTTCCCCACAGAAGAGCAACTAAAAAACTGCAACACATTTAAATATCTCGGAAAGAAAAATGAAGCCCTTTATGTAAAATACTGGAATGAGGTGCAGGCATATAATTAAATCTGCAATAACCACACAGTCCGTTAAAATAAATCATAAAACACTATCTTAGATACAAGGAGAATCCGATATGAAAAAATTTCTAATATTCGCAATGATTACAATTTCCTGTCTTGCAATATCTGCCTGTGCAAAGAAGAAGACTTTTAGCTCTACGCAATATTCCAATCTTTTCGATAATGAAAGCATTGAATATACAAGATCTTCTTTATCCGATGCCGGTATAGGTGAGGATAATATAGCAAAATTTTTGGACAGCGTGAATCTTTATAACAAAACCGTACCAAAGGATACGCTGATTCAAAGCGGTTACAGAACTGAGCCTCCCAAATATGATATTGATGCCATACAAAGTTCATGGAGCGGTAAATATCCGAACTTCATCGGATATAATTGCAGAATTACATCGTTTTCTTTGTTTAATGATTTTATAGAAATCGGAAATGTTAACAAGGACATCGCACCCTATAATCTTGCCTTTGATATAAGCTCAATAGAAAACAGCCCGAATCAAATATTTGACGATGAAACATTTACCCTGTTCAAGAATTTTTATGCCGAGATTCCCACAAAAAATATCTCTGATACAAAAGAGCATATTAATGTGGCTCTTAAATGCTTTGATGACAGGCAGATTAGATTTAAGGATAACAAGAAAGTCTCTCTGATATCTATGTTTTTTCATTCCAACATAGATGAAAATGAGAACACCTTATTTATAGGTCACACGGGTCTGCTTTTAACACAAAAGGACGGCAGCCTGTTATTCATCGAAAAGCTGACATTTGAAGAACCATATCAGATTGTAAAGCTTCCTGACAGAACCGCACTTAATGAATACTTGATGAAAAAGTATGACGTAGCCTTTGATGAGAACACCGCAAAGCCGTTTATTATGGAAAATGATAAGATAATGCAAGGGTATGCTCCACTTGATAATAATTAAAAATATGGCTGTCACACTAAGAAAAATATCACAAGATATATTATATTCCCGGTGCGACAGCCATATTTTAGTCCTGCTTAAAATTTTGCTGAAATGCAAGCCTTTCGCTTCCGTCTTCAACATAGATTATTCCACAGTAATTAAAATTATGATAATACAACAATTCGATCATCTTCTTATTGTCCTTATGTGTATCAATTCTGATATTGGGATATTTTTTAATACAAAAATCAAGGATATTTGAAAAAACATTTTTTATTTTTCCGTCGGAAGCTATCCTGTGTATAACTCCGTATTCCATATTATTATTTATCCATTCTCCGTCATATATTTTATCATAGGTGGGCTCTTTTCCTATGGAAAACATAAATGTTGCATTAATATTTCCATCATCTCCTATAATGCAATAACTGTTATTGTTCCTTATATCATTCTCTATTATGCTCCTGCTTGGATATGAGTCGTTCCACTGGGTATTATTGCCGTTTTTACGCATATATTTTTTGGCAAACTCATATATGATAAGAATTTCATCAACATCAGATAGGGCGGATTTTCGTATCTTCATAAAACCGAATCTCCTTATAATTTACCGCCGAAAACAGGTATTATAATCTTTTGCGTACGGAATCTTCATTTCAATTTTAAATAAATCCGCTTTTACATACTTTAAAATCTTATTTGCTATAATTTCAGTATTCCCCGCATCAATATGCTTAATTACACCTCCTACATAATTTTCATCAGCTCTCGAAAAGAAAGCAATTAAAATATTTGCCATATAAGAATCTCCTCTAAAAAATTTCCAAGTGTCTAAACTGCTTACACAATTATATTATATCACTTAGAGTTAGCTATAAATCAATGTTTTTATATAATTTTTCACTGTTTTTTCGATTTATGTACGGTTTACTTTCAAAATTTCAGTAACAAAAAACAGTAAACCGTTTTAATTTACTGTTTCCCAAGTTATTCATTGTTATCTTTATTAAGGCTTCTATCTGATTATTTGTCAACATTTTTGATGAATTTTGCCGGAACACCGCCTACGACTGTTCTTTTCTCTACATCTTTATTAACCGCTGCACCCGCAGCAATTACAGCACCATATCCGATTTCTATACCGCCTTGGTCTTGAAACATACAGGCGGAATTGATAAACACATTTCTGCCTATCTTAATGTTTTTTCCACAATCCGTATAAAACGGAGGAAACAAGACAAAACTTTCATCAATCACTCTTGCTGTCAGCTTTTGCATTAAATCTCTTATTTCATCTTCCGTATGATAGTTGCTGTTAATTTCCATAGTGATTTGGCGTGCTTCCTGTGACAAAATGTGCATAAATTTATGCTCTGCGGAACCTGCAACAATTTCTTTACCGCTATCCATTATTTCTAAAAATTCCTCTACATTCATTCCATAACCTCCTTGTAGATATATCTTTCAATCCGATAGCTGTCAACAAAACCCTATACCTTACCATGACAAACACATAAAATCTTATAATTCCCTTTTTATAAAAATAGTATTTTTTAAAAAACAAGTACTTGCTCCAAAAAGTCTGATTGATTCTTAAATATAACTTTCTTAAATATATTATAAAAAAGAAGCTTGTTCATAATTTCTTTACTCATGCGTTTATTCTGATGCCTTAGTTCTGTCCATAGGATTTTCGCGCCTCTTAAAGAATCTATTTCTTAATTTATAATAAAATTAGGAGAATAAAATCTAATACATATAGATCCATATTCTCCCGTTTAGTAAAGAAATTTTCTTTTATGTTCTATTTAAAAAACTGAAACTGATTTTAATTAGAAATCAAGTGTAAATTGCTTAAAGTGAATTTCCTACCTCCTTGTTCTGTATAATTATAATTAAAAGGACTTAAAAAGTCACAAACCTCAGCTTTATCCAAATTAATTACTATATAACTTGGACCATATGAAAAATCATCTTTTTTTCATGATATTCATAACTGTTACTCCTTAAAAAAATAAATTTTTTCATTTAATTCCTTCCCTAAATGCTTTTAATACTTCTTGCCTGTTAATAAATGATGTTCTATAGTTGCCTGTAGCAGCCAAATGCGGAGCTTTTCTTAACTGTTCTCTATTTGCCGTTATCTTTCTGTCAATTCTTAATATCAATTTATCTATAAAGGGTTCAAATGAATCCGTAAGCATGTCCTGCATAGGTTTTGTCAATCCGGCAGCTGCAAAAGCTTTCTTTGAGTGTTTCAGCTGTTCAGAAAGATTTTCTCCAAGTTCCTTATCTGTATTTGCATAATAATAATGCTCAAGCTGTTTATTCAAAGCTTCTTTGTACACTCCTGCAAACTGCAAATCATTCATGCTATATTTTGTATTAGAAACGTTGTTTGAATTTGCAGATCTTGACTCGCTCTTTCTTAGTCTGTCCGCAAGAAAAGCATCATTTTTTAAGAGCCACCTGTCTTCATGAGAGATTCCGGTTGTGTAGTCCTTATTTGATTCAATATGTCTTGTGTAGTCATTTACTCTTTTATCAATTAAAGCATTCAAACTCTCTCTCATATCTTTCGGTGCGTCGGTTTGTCCCAAGTTTTTATAAAAACCGCCTATTTCGGAAACATAAGTATCTACAAGCTCCTTTTTCGCATCGGAAAATATCTTATCCAATTCTTTAAGCTTCTTGTCTCTCTCATCTAAAGGAGAATTTTTCGTGATAAGATCCCGTGCAGCCACATATCTTGATGATATGTAGTCCACCTTTTTACTCAGCCATTTAGCATTGTCATCTCTAATTCCGATAAAATTAAAATCTTCTCTAATTCCGATAAAATCCACATCAAGCTCATTCCTGTCAGCTTTTTCATTCAGCTCTTTTCTGAATTTTTCCAAGTTTTCTTTGGTCATAGGCTCTACGATTCCCTGACGTTTAGGAACGGCAGTCCCTGCAAGTAAATCATTGATGTTTAATTCTTCTCCTGTTCTTGCATCCAACAAGCGACCTGCTTTTTTGTACTCTCTTTCCAAGATGTTTTCTGAGGTTATGTCTTCTTCTTCCTCAGAGGCGATTCTTATCCATTTGTTTAATTTTAGATCCTGTTCGTCACTGTTCTTAGCCCATGTAATCGTTCCGCTTGAATATAGATGACGCATGCCGTTTGAAACAGGAGTCGAAAAAGAACCTCCATATTTAGAATCATGTGCGTCTTTTTTGCCGATATTAACGGTGTCATAGCGTGGGGGTTGTGTTTCGTTGTAAACCATTGCATCCAGTTTCATCAGTTTGCTATGCTGCTTCATAACATAATCTATTCTTGCACCTGAATACAAATTTGTCCTTACATGCATTTTTACATCCTCCTGTCATAAATATAGTTTGTGCTGATATAAGCCTTACATTGCGAGCTTTAATAATAAAAACTCATATTACTTTGGATTAGTATATCATAATTCTACAAAAATATCAATAATCAGCATCTTTAGTTTAGGACAAACACATGAAATCTTATAATTCCCTTTTGACAAAAATAGTATTTTTTAAAAAATAAGTACTTGCTCTAAAAAGTCTGAGGGATTCTTAAATATCTCATAAAAAAGAGGCTTGTTCATAATTTATTTACTCATGCGTTTGTCCTACTGCCTGATACATTACTTTTTCTATTGATGCTTATCGACCTTAGACTTTATTTTTTTATTTATTAATGTGGTAAAGTTTTAATTATTGACAAAATAGAGTAGGATATGTTATTTTAATCATATAAATCATACAAATCATACTTTAGTTTGGAGGTGAGAAAATGAGACATCCTAAGGGAAAATACGCTTGGACTGTTAAGGTGGGAGAAAAGGGACAATTTGTTATACCCAAAGAAGCCCGCGATATCTTCAACATCAAGCCAGGCGATACTCTAATAGTTTTAGCTGACATAGATAAAGGCATCGCAATTCCGCCTAAAAATATGTTTGCAAATTTAATGGATACTATTTTCAAACAAAATGCGCCGAAGGAGGAATCATAATGAATTCAATCATTATTAGAGACCTTACAAAGAAATACGGTAACGTAGCTGCTGTAAATAATCTTAACCTGACTGTTGAACAGGGAGAACTGTTTGCCTTACTTGGAGCAAACGGTGCAGGAAAAAGTACAACGATAAAAATGCTATCTTGCCTGATAAAACCCACAAGCGGCGATGCCTTTCTTCTTAGTGACAGTATTATCTCAAATCCTCATGCAATAAAAGAAAAA
>CAUUGW010000044.1:0-10349 GCA_963544785.1 uncultured Lachnospiraceae bacterium
TATGATTTTGATACCTATGCGGAATTTGGTATTTTACCCGTTAAAGAGGATTCAAGGCGGATATTTTTAGAGTATGTGGGATTTAAAAAGACAGGATATAATTTAATACTTAAGGCACTTAATAATTCAAAGATTGCAGATTCTGAAAAAGAAGAGGATATAAAACTTAAGTTAAAAAGATGTGACAGGCTGTGTTTAGGATAAAGAGGAGGTTTTTATGGCTGCAGAATTTAATGTTTTCATAAATGATGATAAAATAGAGGTAGAAGAGGGTACAAGGTATATAGAGCTTGCCAAAAAATACCAAAAGGACTATGAGAACGATATTTTATTGGTGCTTGAGGACGGTGAATTAAAGGAATTACATAAAAGGGTAAAGAATAATGCTGATATAAAATTTGTCACGGCATTGGATAATGACGGGCTTCTGACCTACAGAAGAAGTATGAGTATGCTGATGATAAAGGCGTTTTATGATGTTGTGGGAAACCGCAGCTTTCCTATTGTCATACATTTTTCCGTAAGCTCCGGATATTTCTGTACTGCGGATAATTGTGTTGAAATCACCGATGAGTTATTGAAAAAGGTGGAAGATCGTATGGCGGAGCTTGTTAAAATGGCACTGCCTTTTGAAAAAAAGACAATTAAGACACGGGACGCCGTGAAGTTTTTTGAAGAAGTCGGCATGGAGCATAAGGTGTCACTTTTGAAATATAGGAGTGCATCTACTACGAATGTCTACAGACTGGATGATTATACAGATTATTTTTACGGCTTTATGGTGTATGATACCTCCTATCTTAAGTGGTTTAAGCTATACAAGTACCACGACGGATTTGTGCTTCAGATGCCCTCAAAGACCGAGCCTAAAGTCGTATGCGAATTTAATCCGTCGGATAATGTGTACAAATCCTTAAAGGAATCGGGCGAATGGGCTAATATGCTCGGCTCAAATACCGTGGGACAGCTCAATGACATCATAGTTAAGGAAGATTTTCAGAATCTGATATTGGTACAGGAGGCATTGCAGGAGGCGAAGATAGCGGAAATTGCCGCTATGATAAAGGAACAAAGAGCAAAAAGATTTGTGATGATAGCGGGGCCCTCATCGTCGGGAAAGACGACTTTTTCAAAGAGAATGTGTGTTCAACTGTTGGCTCACGGCTTAAAACCGCATGCAATAAGTGTGGATAATTATTATTTAAATCGTGAGGATACTCCAAGGGATGAGTTCGGCAACTATGATTTTGAAAACATCACAGCCATTGATATTGAGCTGTTTAACAATGATATGCAGGCTTTGTTAAGAGGCGAAAGAGTAAATATGCCGAGGTTTAATTTTGTGACAGGAAAAAGAGAGTATCACAACGATTATATACAGCTTAAGGAAAAAGATGTATTGGTGATAGAGGGGATTCATTGTTTAAATGATGAGATGTCGAAAAATATTCCTGTAGATTCAAAGTTTAAAATCTACATCAGTGCGTTAATGATGTTAAATCTTGACGAACACAATCGCATATCCACTACGGACGGCAGGCTGATAAGAAGAATAGTAAGAGATGCAAGAAGCAGAGGCAAGGGAGCAGGCGGTACGATACAGATGTGGGACATGGTAAGGCGAGGAGAGGAAAAATTTATTTTTCCCTATCAGGACAGTGCGGATGTGGTCTTTAATTCATCCATGATACATGAGCTGTTTATTATGAAGCAGTATGCAAGACCGTTGCTCCTTGCTATAGAAAAAAATACCCCTGAATATTCAGAGGCAAAAAGACTGTTAAAGTTTTTTGATTACATTGTGGATATTCCGGCTACCGCAGTGCCTGCCAACTCAATACTTCGTGAGTTTATAGGAGGAGGCTGCTTTAATCTTTAATCAGATTTTTTTAAATGTGGTTTCAAGCTTTATATCAAGAGATTTTAATTTTAAATTAATCTTTTTTGTTATTCTGCTTATGATTTTTTCTATATCTTTTTTGTCATAGACATTCATAACCAGAACCAGATATTGATTATTTGAATATTTTGTCATTACGTCGCCGGTACGTAAATTAAATTTAATGCTGTTTCTTAAGATTTCAAGACCCTGTTGTTTGTTTAGAATGGCAGGGTCGTCATTTAACTTGTTGAAATCTATAATTTCAAGGTTTGAATTACTTATCGGGTTTTGGAAAGTAAAGAGTATCAAAAATCCGCCGTTATTATTTCTTTCCATATCTCTTTTCTGAAGCACATATACTATTTTAAATATCTCATAGGGACATTCAAGACACCCGACATCTAAATTTACCACCTCCAAGCTTTTCTGAATGGTAATTATGTCTTTTTCATAGCTTTCGATGGATTCCGCAATAAGATTATAGAGTTTTTTACCCTTTTCGCTGATTTTGCTGTTTTTATTTGCTATTAGATTTATACCCGAATTATTATATTCTTTCAGTGCGGCATATATATTACCAAGCTTTAAATTTGCCAAGATTAGGCCGTATACCACGATTTCCTCTTTTGGAGCTATGGTTTTACAATGTGTCAGAATTTCAAGCAGCAATACGTGGTCATTTTGATTATCAAGGATTTCTATCAGCTGTTCTATGATACTCATATATAAAGAATGATAGTATGCGTTTATAGGAGCTATCCATCTGAGCTCTTTTTTGCCATTTAAAAAGTCTCCCTTATAGATATTAACGGCTTCTATTAATATCTCTCTTTTTTCCTGTTCGGACAGTATGGGATTCATTGTGAGCTTGCAGAGCTTTTCAAACTCTTCAAAGTCACAACTGATAGGCAGCTTTGTATTAAAACTGATCATAGCATTACTGTAAACAATTATATTCTTTGCATTTTCTATTCCCGCATCGGATAATATATTTCTCAGTCGAAACAGTATATTTTTTAATGAGTTGAGGGGATCTTTATTTTTAGAATTGTCCCAAAGAAGCTCCACTATGTCATCTTCATGGTTATTTCTATCTTTAAAGTATATTAAATACTCCAGAAGATACCACAGTTTTTTGGAGCTTCTGGTTGTTTCATCTATTATTATACCGTTATAGTTCATTGAGAAATGCCCGAGCATTTTTATTTTAATTTCTTCCAAAATCGTAACCTCTTTTAAAAAAGGCTATCCTTTATGTAAAGGATAGCCTTAGTAGTCATTATTTACATTAATAATATTATCTATTATTTAATTTTTTTCTATTAAATATAGTTAATATGCTTAATGATATTGTAGAGACGGCAAGAACTATAATAGATTTGATTAAATAGCTTTCGCCGGTTTTAGGAACATCTGATAAAGGCGTATCTTCATTTTCTATATCAATATTGTCGCCTGCAAGAGGAGCATCATCATCGGCGATTTCTATGTCCTCGTCTTCTATAGTAGCTGCTGCCGATAAAGGAGTATCTTCATCATTTATATTGATGCCTCCGTTATTTTCCGCCGGACTCAGCGGTGTATTGTTATCGGCGATAACAGTATCAGGTGTTGTAGGAACGGGTTCAATAAATACCGGAGGTATATACTCGTCATTTCCGGGTGTTGACGGAACGACGGGATCCGGGTTGGACGGATTCGGATTAGGGTTTTGACCGCCGGGGTTCGGGTTAGATGGGTCCTGATTGCCGGGGTTCGGGTTCTGTTGCGGGTTAGACGGGTCAGCCGCTTTGTTGTTTTCCCATTTACCGACCAAGGATATATTATCATCAGCTTTGGCTATAAAATCTGAATCCGGTGCATCTTTTTTAACCCAACCTTTAAATGTTTGATCCGTTCTGTCCGCGGGTCGGTATGTCAGGTCATCGCCATATGCCAACTTTTCGGTTTTTGATATTACCTGACTGTTTTCATCATCGTAATAATTTACGGTAACCATTGTCCTATATTTGATGATTTTTCTAAGCTTAACCGGATTTATCAAGCCTAAAATAGTTTTATGTTCATTAATTTCAATGATAATATCATTAGTGCCGGCTTTTGCTTCAGGCTCTATATCACACTTTAATATTAATTCCTTGTCTTTACTTTCATCTTTTAAAGTTTGTGGAACATTATTTACGGTTACTTGCAGTTTTATTCCGTTTAAAAATTTAACTGCCTCTGACAGAGTGCTTCCATCAAGATGTAGAAGCGTCTCGTATTTCTTGTCTTTATCCAAATCTAAAGTTTGTTCATTAATTGCAGTTCCGTCAGAAAGCTCAGCTGTAAGGCTTATTCCGCCCTGTACTTTGGATTTCCAATAAAGTATATCCCCGCCTGCAGCGCTGACAGCCACAGAGGACGTAGAAAACATAGTGCTCAATAACAATATTCCGGATAATGCGAAACCTAAAATTTTACCGCTCTTCCTTTTCATAATTTTTCCTCCCAATAAAATATTGCTCCTTTGTATTATCATTAATATACTAAATTTAAATAGAAATGGCAATAGAAAATCTATCTTTAAATTATAAAATTTTTTTAATAATATTTCTAAAGCCCTTGTTTTATTTTTTTGAGTTACTCAGTTTATCCTTTTTCTTTTAATATTAGCTACAAGTATTCCCGACAATAAAAATATTAAGGCAAAGAGCAATTGAATTACGATATTTTTGTATAATTCCGCTGATGTCAAATTGTTGTAATCATTATTTTTAACAAAATAATACATAGGCATAGCTTTGGCTATCTTTAAGGTTAATTCTCCCAAATATTTCTGAGGGATCATAACTCCCGATATAAATGACATTCCAAGAGAAATAATCGTACTTAACGCATTTTTGACCACCTTATTTTTTACGATATTATTGATAAGGAAGGTAAGGCTTAAGACAGAAAAAGAAAATACAGATAGATTTAGAATATATCTTCCTATATTTATACCGTCAAATATCTGTCCCTTTTGTATTATGATACCGAGTAAAATAAATATAAATAATATAATTGCAGTTATACTTAGCTGTCCTGAATATATTTGAATTTGAAATTTGAGCGTTTTAATAGAAGATGATTGTATTCTGCGTAAAACCTCCTCTTTTTGAAAGTCACTCATAGTCATACCTATAATTCCTATCAAAACAGCCGTTATCATATAACCTGAAAAGCGAAAGTAAGATGAAAACCATTCTTTTCTATAAATATCATTGTCATTATTTTTATTTTCTCTAAATATAACTTTTACTTCTTCTTTCATAATCCTGTCCACCAAATCCGTATCAAAGCCTACCGGACTTTGTGTTGCTTTTAACAGCAGGAAATATTTATATAATTGATTCTCTATGATATGTCCCTTTGTATTTTTACGGTCGTAAAGTATTTCTATGCAATTTTTCGTACCTTTCAACCGTTCTTCAAAGTTCTCAGGAATTATAATCACAACGTCCACTTTTTCTAAGAACACAGCCTCTCTTGCTCGTTCTATATTTTCGGGAGCTTCCTTTATTACGGCAATCGTTCTAAGATAGTTTTTAAAATGTTCACACAGTTTACTGTTTGATTTATTGATAACAGCCAAATTAGGCTTATATTCCTGAAAACCGTTTTGGTTTTCCTTAACGGAGCCGGTAGCATTGATGATTGAAAAAATCATCATAATGGCAAGATATATAATCAAAAAGCTTTTTAATTTAAATGCGTTTTTAAGGAAATATTTATATACTGTCATACTGTTCCCTCCTTAAAAGCATAAATGAAAGTGTTAAAAAAATAAGTGTTTCGACTATAAGTATCGTCAATCCCTCCCTAAACCTGCTTGTGTCCTGTAAAAAATTTAATCTATACATATTATCAGATATAATGGACACCGGATTTATTCTGTTTATTACAGGGACATATGTTTCAACGACCTGCTTTAGCGAATTTCCCATCATTCCCGACAGGGCGGAGAGAATCAGTGAAGTCATCGTTGCAATCATCATCTTCTTTTCATCATTCATTTTATTGGAGGCACTTAGAAAAATCCCAAGTGATACTCCGAGAAAATTTGAAATAACAATTAAGATAATACTTTTATTAAGCTTTTCAAATAAGTTAAGCAAAAGAACATATCTCATAAATGCAATCAAAAGCAGATTGTTTATCAGATTAAGCGCTACACCTGTTAAAAAACCGGAAAGAACGATATTCAATTTGTTTATCGGAGATGTCTGTACCCTGCTGCCGAGAGGGCTTAAATTTCCCTGAAAAATGTATACCATCTGAATACCGGCATACATTCCGGATAAAGCCACCGAACCGATTAGAGAGTAGAAAATAACGATAATTGATGCTTCTTTTTGTTGCAGGTGTTTCACATATGTAATATCAAAACGAAATTTTTGAAAAGGAAGCCCGCTTGATTTTATCTCGTGAATAAGATCAAGTACTCCTTTTATAACCGTCGGTTGAATTCCCGCTTTTTCAATCATAAGGTTTCCTTTTCCATTAATATATCCGACTATTTCTCCTTTTTTTAAGCTCTCTTTTGCATCATCATCGTTCATAGGTTTCAATTCAAATGCCTTAATTCTTTTCAGGACATATGTATATTTGCTGTCAGGGGCAATTCCTACCTTAATCGGTTCAAATTTATTACTAAGAAGACCGCCGAAAGCAAGATTGAAAAGAGCCGCTAAAATTAACGGATAAAGAAGATTCCAAAATATAAAGCTTTTTTCTCTTAATGTCGTTTTTATACTGAAAATACAATCTCGTAAAAATCGGTTTATCATTGTCATTAATCTCTCAGCTCCTTTCCGGTCAAAGAAAGGAACACATCATTTAGGGACGGTTTTTGACTGTACAATCTAATATAACTAAGCTTTTCTTTTTGTATCCAAGCCATCAATGTTTGTAAATTATCATTGCCTTTTCTAAACTCTATACTGTATTCGTTTCCGGTTTTTACAACCGAAATTGCATTTTCAAGTTTTTTCAAAGAAAGCTCCTTCTCTTCATCTATTTTAGAAAATTCTATTGAAATTCTTTCTGCCGTTTCTATTTTGTCAATCAGTTCGTCTTTTGTTCCCTGTGCGATATTTTTGCCGTTATCCATAATTACAATTCTATCACATAAATATTCCGCTTCTTCAAGGTAATGGGTTGTATAAATGATTGAGCTGCCGTTTTCTTTTAATTTTTTAATTCCTTGAAGTATAAAGTTTCTGCTTTGTGCGTCCACAGCCACTGTAGGTTCATCAAGGAAAATAAGCTCCGGCTGATGTGCGATTCCGCAGGCGATATTAAGACGCCTCTTTAAGCCTCCGCTTAACTTTTTCGGAAAAAACTTTTTAAAGTCGGATAATTCAACAAAACTGATTGCCTTTTCCACCAAATCTTTTCGTTTCAGGCTGTTATCTATATATAAACCGCAAAAATAGTCTATATTTTCCGCAACTGTAAGATTTTCAAACACCGATACTTCCTGAGGGACAACTCCGATTCGCCTTTTCAAATGATAGGAGTCCGGTTTCATAGTTTCCCCGAATATTTTAATATTTCCTTTATCAAATGTGAGCAAAGACAACATACAGTTAATCGCGGTTGTTTTTCCACAGCCGTTGGGACCTAAAAGACCTATGATTTCTCCTCTTTCAACCTGAAGATTAAAGTCTTTTAAAGCGATTGTTTCTTTATATTGTTTCATCAAATGTTCTACTGAAACTACCATAATTTCCCTCCTTTGATATGGCGGTATACTAAATTAAATTTCCAAATAATTCTTTGTAAGAAACAGGCTTATTATAGCGGGTTTTTGCTTGGCTGTCCACATAAGCGCGGATATTTCTTTGGAGTGTTTTTAATTTTTTCTATAGAAATCAGCACTCTGTTATAATCTGTATCCTTTATGGTAAAATATATTGTTTTCTTTATTTCACCGCCAAGAACTTTAATTGCAGTCTTAGAAGCCTCTATTTCTTCATCAGCTCCAACAGCTTTGTAGGCTATAAATTTTCCGCCAATCTTTACATAAGGCAGGCAATATTCACTTAGGGTAGGCAGGGCTGAAACCGCCCTTGACACACATAAATCAAAGTTTTCTCTATATTTGCCTTTTGCCTGCAATTCCTCTGCACGAGAGTGGATAGTAGCTATATCTTTTAATTCAAGTTCTTCTATTAATTCATTTAAGAAATTCAGCCTTTTATTAAGCGAGTCCAGTAACAATACCTTAGTTTCAGGATATACTATTTTAATCGGAACTCCCGGAAATCCTGCACCTGTACCTATATCAAGTATACTCATAGGCATAGTCATATCCGTTACTTTTGCTATCATAAGACTGTCTATGAAATGCTTTATTACAAACTCCTCATAGTCTGTGATTGCCGTAAGATTCATTACTTTATTTTTTTCTATTACCATTTCATAAAATCTATAGAGTTTATCGCATTGTTCTGAAGTTATTGTTATTCCTTCGTTTTTAAGTTTTTTTATTATAAGTAATTTATCCATCAGTTCTCCTTTTGCAATCTTATCATTTCTCTGACAGTTTCAAATATATACGGCTTAAGCTCCTCTATAGGCACGGGCTCATTATAAATAGCGATACTGTAGCGTATTCTCATTATTTTACACTATTTTTTAATTTATTTCTACTTTTTTATATTGACTGTCAGCCATTTTTTTGGAATACAATTTTTTATCTCAAATTACCGTTAGTCATAATTAGTTTATTGGAAGGAATCTTTTATTATTTCATAGGGTTGATTTTTTATATTTAAGGGTATATGATTTAGGGGTAACAAAAAGAGCGGATATTGACTGCATATTTTTATATCAAGGGAGATAAATATGAGAGGAAATGAGATTTTAAACAATCCTTATTTAAATAAGGGAACGGGATTTACGCATAAGGAAAGAGAGGAGCTGAATCTTGTGGGGTTACTTCCTCCGTCGGTTCAAAGTATCAAGGAACAGGCGGAGCAGGCATATCGGCTTTTTTTATTAAAAAGTACGGACTTAGAAAAAAGAGAGTTTTTAATGGAGCTTTTTAATACAAATATAAGGCTTTTTTATTATCTCTATAATGAGCATTTGGCAAGGCTTAACCCTATAATTTATACGCCCTTGGTGGGAGATGCGGTTGAAACATACAGCAGTAGGTTTGTGAACACTGAGGGTGCGGTTTTTTTAGATATTAATTATCCCGAAAATATTGAAAAATCTCTTAGAAATGCCGCAAATAATCGGAATATTCGTCTTATTGTAGTAACCGACGGAGAGGGAATACTCGGTATAGGTGACTGGGGCGTAAACGGTGTTGAAATTGCCGTAGGCAAGCTTATGGTATATACGGTAGCGGCGGGAATTGACCCGTCAGCAGTTCTTCCCGTAGTAATTGATGCCGGCACCGATAACGAAAAACTGCTTAATGATCCTTTTTATCTCGGAAACAGACATAAAAGGGTTTCGGGAGAAAGATATGACAATTTTTTAGATGAGTTCGTAAAGACATCTTTCAGGCTTTTTAATGATCTGTTTCTGCATTTTGAGGATTTCGGCAGAGGCAACGCCTCCAGGCTTTTGAATAAGTATAATAAGAGCCTGCCCGTGTTTAATGATGATATTCAGGGTACGGGAATCGTGGTGCTTGGAGCCGTGTTTGCCGGGTTAAAAATAAAAAAAGAAAAATTAATTGATCAGATCTATCTTTGTGTCGGTGCAGGCTCCGCCGGTTGCGGTATTGCACTTAGGGTGATGAACGAGATGATAAGATGCGGTCTTAATAAAGAAAAGGCATGTGAGCGATTTTTCATAGTTGATAAGGACGGGCTTGTTTTTGACGATATGCCGGATTTGACGGACGAACAAAGATTTTTTGCCAAAAAAAGAGAAGATTTCGGCAATCCTGACAGCCTTAAAGACTTGGCTGAGATAGTAAGCATTACCAAAGCCACCATAATAGTAGGGACTTCCGCCCAAGCGAGAGCGTTTACGGAAGAGGTTGTTTTAAATATGCTTAAAAATACCGAAAGACCTATGATTTTTCCCATCAGTAATCCCACAAAAAAGGCTGAGGCAAAGGCTGACGATATTATCAGATACAGTGACGGCAAGGCTTTGGTGGCTACGGGGACATTATCAGATCCCGTTGACTTTAAAGGTGTTACATACAAGATAGCTCAGGCTAATAATGCTCTTATTTACCCGGGATTGGGACTTGGAATGTTATCGTCCAAGGCAAGACTTTTAACTGATGAGATGATATCGGCGGCAGCCTATACATTAAGCGATTTCGTTGACGTTAAAAGAAAAGGAGCGGCACTTCTTCCCGCCTTTGACAGACTTAGGGAAATTTCTCTAAGTGTCGGAAGAGCCGTTTTTTATAAGGCAAGGGTGCAAAATCCGGCCGGCACTTGTGTTGAAGATGTGGACAGGGCTATAA
>CAUUGW010000045.1:0-10247 GCA_963544785.1 uncultured Lachnospiraceae bacterium
GAGCTGTAGCTAAGGAGAGCCTGCAGCGTAAAACCGGAGCCAGAGGACTAAGAGCTATTCTGGAAGAGACTATGCTTGATTTAATGTATGAGGCTCCATCTGATGAAACAATAGAACATTGCCTTATTACCGATGAGGTGATAGAAAAAAAGGCTGAACCTTTTATTAAAAGAACAACCGAAAAAAAGGTTGTAAACGATGAAAAGATAGACTGAGACTCTGTTTTGGAAAGATAGAAATGATAGTAAAAAATGTAAATTTGGAAGTTGTATGCGGAATTACAAGTAAAATAAAGGATTCGACCCTGCCGGAGATTGCTTTGGCAGGGCGTTCTAATGTGGGGAAGTCTTCTCTGATAAATGCACTCATAAACAGAAAGTCCTATGCCAAGACCTCATCTACACCGGGGAAAACACAGACCCTTAATTTTTATAATGTAAATGACATGATGTATTTGGTGGATTTGCCGGGGTACGGCTACACTAAAATATCAAGGCAGGAATCCGATAAATGGGCTAAGATGATAAACAAATATCTTACCGGATCTAAAGCATTAAAGGCGATAATGCAGCTGGTGGATTTAAGACACGAGCCGAGTGCACTTGACGGACAGATGTTTGAGTGGATAAGAGGAAGCGGGATTCCTTATATCATTGTCGCAACAAAGCTTGACAAAATACCAAAGACCAAGGTGGAAGCACATAAAAATATTATCCGTTCAGCATTTAAAATAGGCGAAAGCACCCCGATATATGCCTTTTCCGCCTTGAGTAAATCAGGAAGAGAAGAGATATGGGGTGCTATAGATAAACTTTTGGAAAACGTGTCTGTTTAATTTATCAGTTTCCGAAAATCTGATTTTTAATTTTAATAGCGGTTGGAGTGGTGGCAAGACCTCCCATTGCCGTTTCTTTTAAAGAACTGTGCATTGCATCTCCGACCTCTCTCATGGCTATAATACATTCATCTACGGGAATTTCAGAAATTAGACCCGCAAGTACCATATCCGCACTTGACATGGCAATCATAGCCCCCGATATATTTCTTTTTATACAGGGGATTTCTACGAGTCCGGCGACAGGATCACACACAAGCCCCAACTGATTGTTTATGCTGATTGCACAGGCATCCGCACACATTGCAGGCGTTCCGCCCATGAGTTCGGTTAATGCCGCCGCCGCCATTCCGGCTGCACTGCCGCACTCAGCCTGACACCCACCGTTCGCCCCTGCAATACAGGCATTATTTGCTATCACCATACCGAACGCCGCCGCCGTGAATATGGACATTACAATATCTCTTTTGTCAAAGCTCCTGTCCTCATAGAGTGAAATAAGACAGGCGGGCAATATACCGCAGCTTCCGGCGGTGGGAGTTGCGACGATCTTTCCCATAGCCGCATTGCAGAGCGACACCGACACCGCCCTTGCCATCACCTTGTTAATTGCATTTCCGCACAGGCTGTTTTTTCCGTCGGCATATGTGTTCATCTTGTACCCGTCACCCTTTGTGAGCCCCGAAGTGGATTCTATGTTCTTGGACATTCCGTACTGTACTGACTCAATCATTACGTCAAAGCTGTTTTCCATTCTTTTGTATAAGGCATCTTCGCTCTCTTCCATAGCAACTGCTTGATCCTCTAATACTATTTCACTGATCTTTTTATTTTTTGCGGCAGCTATATTTACCAATTCATAAACAGAGTCATATTTTAACATAAATCCCCCTTAAATAGCCCTTATCATAAATGCGTTATCCACGTATTTTACCTGATTTATGGCAGATACCATAGTATCATCATAGATGCCCTCGATCTCAATAGTCATCAGAGCCGTTCCGCCCCTTTCTATTCTTGAGAGCTTGAAATTGCAGATATTTATTTCGGAATATTTTTCACGCATAAGATTCGTAACATCGGCGATGACACCGGGGGTATCCTTGTGTATGACGAGTATTGTATTAAATTCTCCGGTAAAATCCACTCTCATACCGTTTACAGAATCCACTCTGATGTTTCCGCCCCCTATGCTTGAACCCTCTATTACACCCTTTGTACCGTCCTTTAATGTATATGAAATTCTTGCAGTATTCGGATGAGCCCCCTTTATATCCTGTTCAATAAAGGTGTATTTAATTCCCGATTTTTCGGCAATTTTCAAGGCATCTCTTATCTCCTCGGAATAGCTGTGGTATCCCATTATTCCCGCAAGCAGTGCCCTATCCGTACCGTGCCCCCTGTATGTTCTTGCAAATGAGCCTGACAGCTGTATATTCACCTCATCAGGGAGTTCATTGTTCATAAGCTTGTTTGCAACACGTCCGAGCCTTACGGCTCCGGCGGTATGTGAGCTTGATGGACCTATCATAACGGGACCGATTATATCAAATACATTCATAAAAATCTCCTATTTTCCCATACAAAATTTCTCAAAAATAGTGTTTATCAAATCTTCATCTATATGCTCTCCTATGATTTCACCAAGTGCTTCATAGGCGGACATTGCATCTACCAATATCAGGTCTTCCGACATATTAAGATTTAAAGTATTAAGTAAATTTTTCATAGAATTTTCAGCAGACTTTAAAGCTTCTTTTTGACGTAGGCTTGTTATTATCATGCCCTGTTCTATGCCTTTAAAATTATTGTCAAAAAGCGTTAATATTGCAGACTCAAGCTCTTTTAAGTCGGTGTCTTCCTTTAAGGACAGCTCTATTACGGGCTTATCCGTATATTGTCCGATGTCATTCTTTGAAACCGCTTTATCAAGGTCGGTCTTATTTAAGATGATAATACAGTTGTATTTATCGGCACGCTCAATTAAAGAGATATCTTCATTTTCAAGAGGTTTTGAGGAATCTATGACAACCAGTAATAAATCTGCTGTTTTTGCCGCTTCAATAGATTTTTCTATTCCGATTTTTTCTATTATGTCGTCAGTATCCCTAAGACCTGCCGTATCTATGAGGTTTAATGACAGCCTGTCAATATTTACTTTTTCCTTTATCAGATCTCTGGTTGTGCCTGCAATGTCTGTGACTATTGCGGTTTCATAGCCTGAAAGCCTGTTAAGAAGAGATGATTTTCCCACATTCGGCTTGCCTAAAATGACAGTCCTTATGCCTGTTTGGAGTATTCTTCCGTTTTCAAATGATGATAATAAATTGTTAATATTATCATTTATGATTGAAAATTCCTTTACCAGATCCTCGTGCATAAGATCCAAGTCATAGTGTTCGGGGTCGTCAAGAGCGGATTCAATCTTTGCCGTTTGATAGATAAGGCTCTGCCTTATTTTTTTAATCTCTGCGGATAAAGTGCCGGATAGCTGATACATAGCATTATTAAGACTTGCGTTATTATCGGCATTTATTATATCAATTACAGCCTCAGCCTCGGACAAATCTATACGCCCATTTAAAAACGCTCTTTTTGTAAATTCTCCGGGGGAAGCCAAGATTGCACCGTTTTTAAGCAAAACCTCAAGCACTCGCTTAGTATTTAATATTCCGCCGTGACAATTTATTTCTACGGTATCCTCCGTCGTATAAGAACGAGGTGCCGGAAAAATACTCACCAGCACCTCGTCTATTATTTTGTTATTATCATAGATATGACCATAGTGAATGGTGTGTGAGGGCTTGTCGGACAGAGGATGGCTCTTCCCTCTAAAAACCCTGTCTATTATTTTAAGACTGTCATCTCCGCTCATTCTGATTATTGCTATTCCTCCGGCGGAATCTCCGGTGGAAACAGCGGCAATAGTAGTATTCATAGTATTAATGATGTCTTCTCTTTGGAGCGATGATGATTTTTCTATAGGGCTCTGCTCCCTCACTGTGTGTGGACACATTTTTATCAGACTGTAATGAATAGTGTATAATACGTCTTTCATAAGGATTCATAGGCTCAAGAGTTACGGCTCTGCCCGTCCTTTTGACCTTTGAAGCAATATTAAAGGCAAGGTTTTCAAGTGTGGCTCTTCTTCTCTCCCTATAGTTCTCGGTATCCATTTTTATATGTACATAGGAGCCTGAATCCTTGTTTACGACTAAGGACGTGAGATATTGCAAGGCGTCCAGGGTCTGTCCTCTTTTTCCTATAAGCAAGCCCATTTCATCACCGGATAATTCTATTAAAAGTAAGTTCTCATCATTGTTAAATGTATGCTTCACCTTAACTGTCATATTTAAGTTGTCAAAAAGGGTATTTAAAAAGCTGTCTACATTGCTTTTTATATTGGCTATTTCAGCATCAGACAGCGGTGTGCCGTCCTTTTTTTGAGGTTCTTTATTTTCAGATACCGCCGTTTCTTTTATTTTATTTTCCGGATTTGCCGTAATATCAGCTTCAGGGGCTTCTTTTGATGTTGGCTCTTCCGTACGTTTCTCTATTTTTCTGGCTTTAATCAGAGCATTTTTGGCACCTATTCCAAGGATTCCCTTGCTGCCCTGTTCAATTACTTCATATTCTATTTCATCACTGGCGGCACCCAAGATAATTTTTGCCTCCGTTAAGGCATCTTCAACAGTTTTTTCTTCCACTGTTATAAAATCATTCATTTTTTTCCTCCTTATCATCGGCTTGCTCATCTTTTTCATTGGAAACAGTCTTTGAAACATCTTTTTTATTAAGGTTTTCCACCATTCTGGCTTTAGCGGCAAGAGAACCCTCTTTTGCCTCATTTGAATAAAATGCAGATGAATCTATATTAATTTTTTTTCTTGCAGTCTCAGCTCTTTTTTTGCTCTCCTCTGTTATTGCAAAACCGCTCGGATTCTTTTTGGCGGAAGCGTTGTGCAGGGAGGTAGCCTCTCTTACGGGGGGCAGACCGTCTTTAGCTCTTTTTTCATTTATTATTGCAAGATTTTTTTCAACCAGAGCGTCTATATCTATTTTTTTTACGTGATGATTTATTATGACCTGCTGAATACATCTGATCAGAGGACCTGCTATCCAATAAATACCTATGCCGACCGGAAATGATAAACAAAACCATGCTGAAAAGATAGGCATAATATAGTTCATTGTATTCATGCTCTTCATCATCTGATCGCTGCTTGCATTACCGTTACTTGCCTGCTTGGGAGTCAGCTTAAAGTTGACAAACTGTGTAACGGCGGCAAGGATTGGAAACAGTAAAGCCTGATACATCTTGGCTTTTAAAAGATTCAGCGGTGTATCGGAAATATTTACACCGAAAAAATCGGTCATTTTTCCTACAACCTCCGAGGTATGAGCCACCGCATCATTTACAGTGCTTCCGTTTATTGTGGCTGAAATTGCCGGAAATGCAGAATGTACCTTGTTCCAAGCGGCGGGACTCAACATATACAGCATATCTATTATAGTGTTTATCTTTTTATCATCGGCATATTCCGCAAATTTTGCAAAATTAGGTTTTGTCGATGATTTTATATCCTGAGCAAGCTCCGTTAACAAAGCTATTGCCTTATCGTCAAAGGTTAATTTCTCCGCAAGGGGTCTTAGGGCATCGCCCACAGGGGTGATATATGCCGGTATGGAATAGATAACGAACAGCAGATTGAAAAGTATCAGTATGTTTATAAGCGGCATAAGGCATGAGCCTATTGTGGTTACACCATATTTTGAGTACACGAACTGTGTTTCTTCTTTCAGGAGCATAGCGGATTCCTGATCCTTTTTGCCCTTGTATTTTGCCTGTACCGCTTGTAGTTCAGGACCCATCTTACTCTGTAAAATAGCGAATTTTTGCTGTTGGTATGTGAGCGGAGTGAGTATCATATATATTACAAATGTAAAGAGTATTATTACGGCGGAAACATTGGATACATGAAAGGTATTTGTCATAAACATAAAAATACCGTTCATCACCGCCCCTAATAACGCCGAAATAAACGAGATGTGAAAAATTCCCGTGTGTTTGGTTAATAGATTTGCTTTCAAAAGCTTACCTCCTAAGTTTGGTTTTTAATCCTTTTGATCTTCACAAAAGGCTTGTCAGGGACAGGATCATAGCCACCGTGTGAAAAGGGGTTGCATCTTAAAATTCTGTATGACATCAAAATAAAGCCGCCAAAAGCTCCATGCTTTTTAATAGCTAAAAGAGCATAGGCAGAGCAGCTTGGAGTATAGGGGCAGTAGCTTGATTTAAGCCCCGACAGGTATTTTTGATAAAATTTAATTATTGCTATCAGTATTTTTTTCATTTCTTATCTTATCAATTCGCCCAAAGAGTTTTTTAAACGAATTTGACAGTTGCATAAAGTCGGCAGTTGCGGCTGAATTTCTTGCAACTATTACCAAATCAAAGCTTCCGTCAATATTTTTTAAGCTTTCTTTAGTAATTTCACGCAAGCGTCTTGTAATCCTATGACGAACTACGCTGTTACCCACTTTTTTACTAACTGAATATCCGACTCTTATGCTGTTAAGCTCCGTATCAAGCTTATAAAGCACCATATTAGAGTCGGCTACAGATTTTCTGTTGGAATATACAGCTATAAAGTCATTATTTTTCATTTAAATCCAAATTCAGTTTTTGCTTAAAGCTTTATGATATAGTGAGCTTAGCTCTTCCCTTTGCTCTACGAGCTGCAAGAACCTTACGTCCGTTAGATGTTTTCATTCTGGCTCTAAATCCATGTACTCTAAGACCCGGTTTTCTTTTAGGGGTAGTTGTATTCAATTTCATCAGTAGCACCTCCTTTTTTACATACAAATGACATTATATTGTTTATGAGCTTATAAGTCAAGTATTTTTTGAATATATTCAGGTATAAAATTATTTATTTTTTGCTGTTTATTTTATCGGTTATTTTATCAATAGCCGAATCTATGGCTTTTGCAAAATCTCCCAATATATCGTTTGAAACATTTTCAGCCTTTGTGGCGGCGGATTTGAAAGAATCGGTGACTTTGTCCATATTTTCTTTTTTCAGGGTATCGTCTATCTTGTCCCCGGCTTTATTTAATAAATCGTCAATTTTATTAGGCATATGCTAATCCTTTCCATACAAACGGTGTTTAATTAATATAGAGGTATGATGGCATGGAATTTTCCATTTTTATTTTTGTTTCTCCCTGTATTAAGGGCAGACAATAATTAATAAATTCGTCATTTACATTGTTGTGTGACGGTGTAATCATATTTATCGGTACAAATTTTTCCTTGTCCGCAACCATCGCCACATCAACTAAGGAATAATCCACCTTATAGGGATCGTTATTGACACGGTTTATACAAACCATCTTCGCATTTTCTTTGTTTGTGACGGACTTTACGGCAAAAACTCCCGCATCAAAGGCCTCCTGTACGTCTACCGCCGACTGACATTCGGCAGAGCATCTCTGAGGCAGGCTTAATTCGATACTCCTTGTTTTTACTCCGAATTTACTTTTTACGATTTTTTCAAGAATAATACCGCAGCCTTTTAAATACTTATGTCCGAATTGATCCTTTTCAACAACGGTATCATGTTCGCTTATGAATTTGCCGTTCTTATCCTTGACACCCTCGGACACGCATATAAGCAGGTGATTGTGTTGCTTAAATCCCTCCTCTATGTCTGAGAGAAATTGCTCTATAGAGAACGGAACTTCAGGCAAATAAATATATACGGGGTTGTCGCCCTCGTATTTTCTTGCAAGTATTGACGAGGCGGTGAGCCAACCGGCGTGTCTGCCCATAATCTCGACGATGGTGACGGATTTAGCTTTGTAGGCATATATATCCATTCCTATATTTCTAACCTGTGTCGCCACATATTTTGCGGCACTTCCGTATCCCGGGCAGTGATCTATTATAGGAAGATCGTTGTCTATAGTCTTGGGGACACCTAAGAAAATACAGGGATGATTAATTTTCTCGGCATATTTTGAAAGCCTGTCTACCGTAGTCATAGAATCATTTCCCCCGATATAGATAAAAGCACCTATGCCGAGCATATCCAGTTTTTCAAAAATTTTCGGATAAACGGGATCGTTTAAATCCTTGGGGAGAGGGTAGCGGCAGCTTCTTAAAAACGCTCCGGGAGTGGTCTTTAAAAGCTCGATTTTTTCCAAGTCGAAATAACTGTTGAGGTTTAGAACCTGATTGTCCAAAAAACCCTCAATACCGTACAAAGCCCCATAAACGGTTTCTATTTCACTGCTGTCGAAAGCGGCGGAAATTATACCTGCAAGAGAACTGTTTATAACGGCAGTCGGACCTCCTGATTGACCTACTAAAATATTCATACTCGTTTCTCCTTTTATATTTATATTAATTAATATAATTTATTTGGATATATTCCCTTATCTATCATTGATTTTATCGCATTTACAACTGTAATCACATCATCCTTATAGGTCATTCCGTACCATATATCGTTTGTTTCGAGCAGAAAAACCTTTATTCTGTCCTCTTCAATCAGCTGATTTACTACGGACGGCAACAGATATTCCGCATTTAAATCGTCAAGATTTTCATCAAGGAATTTATAAAAATTACTTTCCAGTTCCTTAATAAAATCCTTTTTAAAACCCCACATATTCATTGATACATAGGAATTCATATCAAGAACAATATCTTTGTTTTCGGATTTTACAACTGCCGAGTTGTTTATTTTTTCAATTCCCTTTGTTTCGGCTATTTCAGTGACGATTTTGTTATTATCCGCTTTGCAAAGACCTCTGGTTACCGCACCGTTATCACTCAATGTATTTCCTAAAATAAAGCCCGCCATACAGCAGCAGTTTTCCTCTTTATTGTTAACTAAAAAATCATAGATTTTTTGAAACCCGTCTTTTCCGTAATAGTCGTCGGCATTTATAACGGCAAAGGGTTCGTTTATAAGATGTCTTGCGGCAAGAACCGCATGTCCCGTACCCCATGGCTTTGTCCGTGTTTCGGGAGGTGTATAGCCGTCAGGCAGATCAAAAAGCTCCTGATATGCATATTCTATCTTTACCCTTTTTTCTATACTTGATCCCATTCTCTCGTGAAAATCCTTTTCAATATCACGCCTTATTACGAAGATTATCCTGTTAAAGCCCGCATCAACGGCATCATAGACGGAGTATTCAAGTAAAAGTTCCTTATTGGGGCCTATGCCCTCCAACTGCTTGATTCCTATTTTAAATCGGCTTCCTATTCCGGCAGCCATAACTACAAGTGTTGCATCCATTATCCCTGTAATCTCCTTGGTTAAGCTTTCTATAAACCACTATAACACATTTTTATCTGAAATGATATAAAAAATCAAAAATATCTTTCAAAAAAAATTTTTATGTGTTAGAATAAAAAGCATTATAAAATAATTGACTATTTGTTGAAAGGGAATATTTGGTTTTGATATGACTTTATATAGTTTGTTATTCTTATTGTTTTTTTTACCGACATTTGTCGTATTTTATTTTCCGTCACGCACAGTTAAACAAAAAAATGCAATATTGTTGTTTTTTTCTATAATATTTTATTCATTTGCAGGGCTTCCGTATTTATTACTTTTGATTATGCTCAGTCTTATCGCATTTTTTGCAGCAAGGAATATAGAAGAGGCAAGGTCTGTGAATAAACATAAACATTTAGTATTTTCAGTGATTATTTTTATTTCTGTGCTTTGTATATTTAAATACACCAACTTTCTGTGGATAAATTTAAAGCCTGTTTTCAACTTTAATTTTGAGTTGCCGGAAATAGTATTGCCGCTCGGTATCTCATTTTATATTTTCAAGCTTATATCATATGTGACCGATGTGTATAGAGAAGAAACGGAAGCGGAGAGGGATTTTTCCACTTTTTTGCTTTATGTGATTATGTTTTTTACCGTTATTCAGGGACCTATCACAAGATATTCGGATATGAAATATGAGCTTAACGACAGACATGCAGGTTCACATGACATAGCGGACGGCATTTTCAGATTTCAGATAGGACTTGCCAAAAAAACGGTCTTAGCGGATAAGATAGGAATACTTGCAGGCACTTTAGCACCTGTGTCTGATAGCGTAAATTCTGCTTCCATGCTTGCAATTTGGGCGGGCTCAATATGTTTCAGTTTGCAGATTTATTTGGACTTTTCGGCGTATTGTGATATGGCGATAGGGTTCGGCAAAATCTTAGGCTTTGAGATACCGGAAAACTTTAATTATCCTTATGCAGCCACTTCTATGAAGGATTTTTGGAGAAGGTGGCATATTTCTTTAAGCAGCTTTTTCAGCGATTATTTGTACATCCCTTTAGGTGGAAACAGGGTATCAGCACCTAAGTTTGTGCTTAATTTAC
>CAUUGW010000046.1:0-9908 GCA_963544785.1 uncultured Lachnospiraceae bacterium
TATAATATAGTTGAGAAATAAGCTCGGGGGTAGCACTTACCTCTTCCCTGAAACAGGGGGGTTAGAAATCGACTGTGTCAGCGAAAAGTGTTGCCGTATAGGCTGCGGTAGACCAAAGCGTGGGGGAAGTGAGCTGTAAAACCAGCCGAAACACGTTAAGAGCCATAAAAGGATTTAGAGCTATGCTTTGAATCCTTTTTGATTTTTTAGAATATGTTTTACCGGAGAGATAAAAATATGATTATGATTAAAAAAATTATGTATGAATGGAAAAAAATATCTAATTCGGGTTTGCTTATAGAAACTTTAAATAATACATTTGAAATACAGGTAGAAAAGCATAGTTTGCCACATCTATTAGGGTTACATTATATGAATTCCGATACAGAAAGCCTAAAAGGTATCAGATTGTTTAATAAAATTTTAAGGGATAACCTGACTGATGAACAAATTTATTCTATGGTGAAAGAAAACAATCCCGAACAGCTGTCCAATGTAAAAAGACGAGTAAAATATTTTCAGGAATTTATGTATAATCTTGACAAGGCAAGTGTGGTAGAGATGACCAATCCTAAAACGAAGATAAAGAGCCATCATTTGATATTGCAGAGTATGGATAATAAATATCTTCAGCTTGGTATTGCAAAAGGAGAGGCTATAGATTACTTTGAAACATTTTTGATATCCGCTGATGACTTTTATTTTAAAGAAAGCAGCATAAAGGAAAGAGTAACAGGGATATATAAATATGATGAAAATTATGAGCTTGTGCCGTTTTCATTTGACCCTGTAAAAGCCGGCTATCTTGAGTATGAATATAAGAAAAATAAATATAATGCTGAAGAGTGTGTAAAGGACGATATTAATAATACACAAATTGATACAGATAATGAAGATGAATGGGATATTGAAATATAAGAGCGTAAAAGCTCTTTTTTTTATTTCCAATATCTCATTTGTTGTTAAAAATGGAGGATTAAATGTTTTTATATGAAAAAGACTTAAAAGATGCATTTCGGGAAAAGTATAAGAGCAGAGATAATGTAAAAAATTATGCGTTTGAGATAGGCAGAAGCGGAGGAGCGGATTTAATAACATTTGAATATTTAAACAATAGGTATGAATATAATGCCTTTGAGTTTAAGATTGATAATATAAGCAAGGCTATTTTGCAAGCCAATTACAATTTGAAATATTCCCATAAATCGTGGATAGTATTGCCTGAAGAAAAACGAAATATAATACAAAATAAGTATTATACACAAATCAAATGGACAAGAGGACTTGGTGTTATATTTGTGAGAGAAGGGGGGTATTATGATTTTTTTATAAAGCCTATGCCTAATGATAGTGTTTTAGTTAATCAAGAGCTTTTAAAACTTGCAGTGTATAGCAAGGATATTGGAAAAAAAAGAAGCTAATAAAAACCTGATGAAATATATTTTTTTCCAATATCAATAATAATAGTAGGAGGATTAAAAATTGAAAAGATTGTTTGTAGATATGGACGGCACTTTAGCCGTCTTTTCTTATGAAAAAACTATTGAGGATTTGTATAAAAAGGGATATTTTGAGAATTTAAAACCCATTTATGAGGTTGTAGATGCAATAAAGCATATCATTACAGATACGCCTATAGAAGTTTATATACTATCTGCATATTTATCTAAGAGTAATTTCGCTTTGGCGGAAAAACAAAAATGGTTGGATAAATATTTACCTGAGATAAAAATATCCAATCGTATATTTTTGCCATATCCTGAAAATAAAGCTGAAGCTTTTAGAAGTTTGAGCAAAGATGATTATCTATTAGATGATTATACACCTAATCTTATATCTTGGAATAAGAAGGGCGGAATCGGTATAAAATTATTAAATGGAATAAATAACAAGACAGGACTGTGGAAAGGCTTAAAGATAGGATATGATGATATATATTTAGTAAATAATCTTATACATCTTTTTCTTGATAAGAATATAGATACAACAGATGAAGAAATACCGGGACAATTAAAACTTGATAAAAGTATTTTTAAGATAGATTAGGAGGATAGTATGCCGCAAAAAATCATATTAATAATTGTAGGACTTTTGATATTAGCGGGAGGGTTTGTTGTTGCTCTTATCGTAAAAAAAGGTATGAAAAAAGATGAAAAAAATCTTAATAATGATGAAGAGGCGATAGCTCAAGATTTTGTAAATGTGCTTGATATAGATAATGACGGGATATTATATACTGCAGATAATTATCTTATGTTATATATTAAAGTATCAGCTGTAGCACTTGATCTGCTTACATCAAGTGAAAAAAAGAGTCTTCAGGATAAATTAACATCTTCTTTAAGCGGTTTTCAAAAGCCGTGGAAATTTTTAGCTTTAAGCAGACCTATAGACATTCAGCCGCTTATAAACAGTTACACTGAAATAATGAGCAACACCGATGATATGATAAAAAGAAAGCTGCTTAGAAATTCAATAAGGCAAATAGGGTCATATGCACTGACCGGAGAAGTGACACAAAGACAATTTTTCTTTTGTATATGGGAAAAGGCAAAAGATAAAAATGCTATTTCGGAATTAAAAAAACAGGGTGATGATATGGTGTATCTACTGTCAAGTGCGTCATTGGAGGCTGAAATAATAAAAAGAGAGGATATAATAAGGCTTATTAATCTTATCAATAATCCGTCTACAACAGCTTATGAAAATACGGACGTACTTGATATGGACATTATACAGATATATCAATAAAAGAGAGGTTGAAAATGGATAAGAACAAGACATTATTAGATATAATAGCTCCAATGCACTTGAAATTTAACAGGAATAATCTGATATTGGGAGAAAATTTAGCTAAAATATATGCAATTATAGGCTATCCGTCAAAGACTAAAATAGGTTGGCTTTCCAAACTTACAAATATGACAAGCACGGTTGCAAGCATAAGCTTTGAGCCTATATCATCAGGGGAGTTTATAAGTCATTTAAGTAAAAATATAGCGGTTAAAAGAGGAGATGCATTAAGCCTTACGGATCCGCTACAAAAACAAAGGGCTGAAAGAGCGGTTGAGGACGGTGAAAAATTGCTTTCCAAGATAGACAGTGAGGGAGAGGCTATAGGACTTATGAGTGTGTGTCTTATGGCAATGGCATCAGAAAAAGATTTATTTGAGCAGGTATGTAAAAAGATAGAAGCCGGCATAAGTATTGCCAAATGCAGGTCAAGAGTATTAGCCTTTAGGCAAAAACAGGGCTTAATGGCTATGTCCCCCTCATATACAAAGAATAAAAGTGTATCGGAAACATCTGACAGGATAGTTCCTTTATCTGCACTTATAGGCGGTTTTCCGTTTGCGGCAAGCGGATATAATGACGGGGCGGGATATTATTTAGCTAAGGACACATCAGGAGGGCTTATTATAATAGACTATTGGAAGAGAGGAGGCGACAGGACTAATTCCAATATGGTCATAATGGGGCAGCCCGGGCAGGGTAAGTCAGTTACGGTAAAGCATTTGATAGTCAACGAATATATGCTCGGAACTAAAATAATCATAATAGATCCGGAGAGAGAGTACAAAGACTTGTGTGCAAACTTAAAAGGTGACTGGATAAATGCGGCAGGAGGAAGTAAAGGTAAAATAAATCCGTTGCAGATATTACCTATATCAAAAGAAGATGACAAAGATGACTATGAGGACAGTATGCCGGATATGGCGGTGTACTTAAAACATCTTGAAATGTTTTTTAAGACATATTTGCCTAACTTGACGGATAAACAGACGGCTATATTAAACAGTGAACTGATAGAACTTTATAATAAGTTTAATATATATTTTGACACAGATATAAACGTGTTGAACAACACGGATTTTCCCGTTATAAGCGACCTATATAACCAGCTGCTTGATAAAGACGGACAGGATTATCAGGATTTGGCATTATTATTAAAAAATATGGCTGTAGGCTCTGACAGCCTTTTATGGAACGGTCATACAACCTTGCATTCCGACAGCAATCTGATTGTGCTTGACACGCATGATTTACAGCAAAGTTCGGACAGGGTAATAAGAACGGAATATCTGATGCTTACTACTTGGATGTGGAGAGAAATATCAAGGGACAGGAAAGAAAAAGTAATAGGTATATTTGATGAGGCATATCTGCTTATTGATAAGAATGTCCCACAAACATTGGCATTTTTAAGGAACGGTGCAAAGAGATGCAGAAAATATGAGGGTGCTTTTGTGATAATAACACATTCGGTAATAGATTTTTTAGATCCAAGCGTAAAGATGTACGGACAGGCTTTACTTGATACACCATGTTTAAAATTTCTTATGGGTTGTGACGGAGAAAATTTACGTCAAACAAAGGTTCTTTATAATCTGACTGATGCCGAGGAAGAGCTTTTGTTATCACAACAAAGGAGTAAGGGGCTTTTGCTTATAGGTAGTAAAAGACTACAGGCAACAATTAATATACCGACATATGAATGGGAATATATAGGACAGTCAGGAGGAAGATGATGAATGACTATATAGCAAATTTAAGGAAAGAAATAAATGACGAAATACAAAGAGGTGTTGAGGCATTTTCAATCAGTCCTAAAAGTTTTATTGATATGCTTGTGTTAAATAAAGGTCTTGATTTTAAAATAGCTCTTTATTTATGGGGAAAAGACAATAAGGCATTTAAGTATTTAAGCTATGAGGCTTGGAACAAAAACGGATATTATATAAATAAAGGCTCAAAAGGTATAAACGTACTTAATGTTAAAGGAGGATATGACAGATTATTTTCAGAGGATAAAGTACATCTTGTAAAAGGGTTAAATACAGCTGAATTTGATAAAGACAAACACAGGGCTTTATTAAATAAACAGTTTTACAGGTATACAAAAACGTCCAATTTTAATATACCGGATGAGGATAAAATATCGGCTATGGTAAGAACTCCTGAAATAGTAAATAGGGAAGCTCTTGAAAGGGTCAGCAAAAAAATAGACCTTGGCAGTGAAGATATTCTGAAGACAACATATCTAATCTCTGAATATATGATAAATAAAAGCTTGGGACTATACTTTGATGAAAACAGGCTTGAAATTTTAGGGGAGTTGTTGGATAATTATTATAAACAAAGTGCTATAATAAAAATGGCTGTAAAGCTGCATAATGATATAGTGGGACATATACAAAGAGATTTAGAGAAAGGATGGGATAGGAATTATGATACAAGAGCTACCGGAAGAAAAAGAGAAGAACTTGCAGAAACTGGTGGAAGAGGCGATGAGCGGAAAAGATCCGACACAGAGAATGATAGACAGGATTTACGAGCTTCGGGATATAGCGTACGAAGTCGAGAACAACGAGGATCTGTCGGAAGAGGAAATAGACAAGAAATTGGACAATATAGTAGAGGAAATAGCGTATCTGGAGGATTGTATCGAGATGCTTCAGGAGAGGCTGGAGGAAATAAGGATATACGAAGCGACGAAACCGAAGTACAAAGAGGACGGTACACCGATGAATATATCAGCCTTGATGCTTTATCTAAAAGAGATGAAGCAGGAGAAGGACGAAATGGACTTTTTAATGATGGACAAGGTGTTGATAGAGGAAGCACAGCCGTTTACAGAGTGTCAGGAGAGAGAGGACTTTCTGGAGGTAATAAGGGATATCACCAAGGAAGCCCTACAAAATTTAGAGGAAGAAGACAGGTCAATAATAGGCTACGCAATATCAAAGCTGAATTATCTGGCGGATTGTCAAATAGAGGAGAAAGAGCAGTTATTGGAAGAAAAATATTTCCAAAACACATTGATACCTTATTTATTGGAAGTGGGAAAGGAAGCGTCAATGTTCTATCAAAGGGAATATCCGAGGATGACGGAATCATTCGGACTGACGGAGGAACTAAAGCAAAAGGACGAGGAAGAATACAATGGATTGATGAACAATATGCTGATGGAGCTAAAGCGACTTACACTGGAAATGACAGTATATCAGACGGCATAGAAAATAAAGTTAAAGATGTGGAAAAGGGAGAAGATGAAACTCCCTTTTTTAATTTTTTCAAAAATAATGATGGAGAATATAGAACATTTAAAAATATTTCAGATACTTTATATGAAACTTTGAAAAATGATGAAGATTTACAAAGAACTGTACTTAAAGCAAGGCAAACTTTAGGGAATAATACACTTGCCGACTTTTCAAGTGTTTTTCAAAGAGAATATGCAAAAGTTATGAGAGAAGTTGCTAAAAGACAAGGCAATCTTCCGGATGATATGAAAAGTTTAGATGATGTCAAAAAACTGCAAGTAGAACTTGAACATAGGTACAATGAATATTTAAGAGAATTATCCAAAGACAAAGAAAGTGTAATTTCAGATATTCAGGTTAGAAATGAAAACGAACCTGATTTGCAGATTTTATCTACAGGAGAAAAATCACAAGAACAAAGTATAAATGAGGAAGAGAAATATGCACCTGATAACGAACATATTGGAAGTATTCCTCCGGTAAATTACAAAATAACAAAAGAAGATGAAACATTGCCACCTTCAGAAAGGCTTAGAAATAACATAGAGGCAATCAAAGTTTTAAAGGAAATTGATAAAAGACATAGTCATGCAAGCAAAGAAGAACAAGATATATTAAGCAACTATGTAGGTTGGGGCGGACTTTCCGAAGCCTTTGACGAAAAAAGAGGAGGACAATGGGAGGAAGCGAGAAATTTCTTAAAAGAAAACTTATCACAATCTGAATATGAGGCAGCTAAGGAATCTACTTTAACGAGCTTTTATACACCGAAAGCAGTGATTGATACTATCTACTATACCCTTTCAAATATGGGGTTTAAGAGCGGAAATATCTTAGAGCCGAGTATGGGCATTGGAAACTTTATCGGAAATCTTCCTGATGAAATGAACAAATCCAAGTTTTATGGAGTCGAGCCTGATTCTATAAGCGGTAGAATTGGAAAGTTTTTATACCCTAAGAGTGATATACAGATAAAAGGTTTTGAAGAAACATCCTTTTCCAATAACTTTTTTGATATAGCAATCGGCAATGTTCCGTTCGGAGAATACAAGGTAAATGATAGAGAATATAACAAAAATAATTTTCTTATTCATGATTATTTTTTCGCAAAATCCATTGATAAAGTCAGGAATGGAGGTGTTATCGCCTTTGTAACATCAAGCGGTACAATGGATAAAAAGGACGAAAGTGTTAGAAAGTACCTTGCGGCAAGAGCTGAGTTTTTAGGAGCGATAAGGCTTCCGAATGATACCTTTAAGGGCGTTGCCGGAACGGAAGTAACCTCAGATATTATCTTTTTAAAGAAAAGGGACAGCATAAGAGAACGAGATGAGGATTGGATACACTTATCTGAAGATGAAAAGGGACTTGTATATAACAAATACTTTGTAGAGAATCCTCAGATGGTGCTTGGCTCTATGGAAGAAATATCAGGAAGATTTGGGAACACACTTGCTTGTCTTCCGGAAGAAAATGCTGATTTAAAAGAGCTTTTAACAAGGGCAAGTGAAGAAATATCAAAAAATGCAAAGTATGAAGAAATAGAGTTGCTTGATGATGAGATAATATCAATTCCTGCCACAGATGATGTTAAAAACTTTTCCTACACGATTATTGATGATGAAGTGTATTATAGAGAAAATTCACTTTTCATAAAAAAGGAGGTAACAGATAAAATCAAGGGAAAGATTAAGGACTATCTTGAACTTAATGCTGTCATAAAAGATGTAATATATAAGCAAAAGGAAGATTTTAGTGAAGATGAAATCAAGGAATCACAAGAAAAATTAAATAAAGTATATGACAGCTTTTCAAAAAAATATGGATATATCAATAGTGAAAGCAATACAAGAGCCTTAAAAGAAGACAGTAATTTCCCTTTGGTATCATCAGTTGAAATCCTTGACGAAAAAGAAAAATTCAAAGCAAAGGGCGATATTTTCAGCAAGAGAACAATCACAAAGGCAAAGGTTATAGAGCATGTAGACACTGCCCTTGAATCACTGGTACTGTCCATATCCGAAAAGGGATATGTGAACTTTGAATATATGGGAAGCCTGACGGGTAAAAGCAAGCCCACCCTGATAGAAGAATTAAGAGGCGAAATTTATCTGAACATAATGGAAGAAGAAAATTCCGGCAAACCGATTTCTTTTAACCTTGAAGATGGTGATTTACCATTTGCCTGTGCAAATGACAGTAATTCATATAAATATGGCTATGTAACAAAAGATGAATACCTAAGTGGAAATATCAGAGATAAGATTGCCATAACGGACAGCTACCTTGCAAGGCTAAGGCAAACTCAAAGAGAACTTAAGGATCTTGGATATGAAGAAATTGGAAAAGAAAAAGAGCTTATAAGCTATGAGATAAATAGCTTGGAATACCAAAAGGCTGAGCTTACCAAGGCATTGCCTAAAGAACTTGAAGCAAGTGAGATAAGCGTTCGTCTTGGTGCAACTTGGATACCTGAAAAGGATATAGAAAGATTTATCTTTGAAACCTTAAAAACTCCGAGTTGGGCAAAATGGGATATAAAAGTCAAATTCTCAAGATTCGCAAGTGAATGGCATATTGATGGAAAAAGTGTAGATAAAATTAATGACCTTGTAGAAATGACCTACGGTACATCAAGGGTAAATGCATACCATCTGATTGAAAAAGCGTTAAATCTTGAAGAACCGAGGATATGTGATCAAATAGAAAATCCGGACGGTTCAAAAACCTCTGTCTTAAACAAAAAGGAAACACTGCTTGCAGTACAAAAGCAGGAGCTTTTAAAAGAAGAATTTAGGAATTGGATATTTAGCGATCAAGAAAGAAGAAACAGGCTTGTAAAACTGTATAATGAGCGTTTTAATTCTATAAGAAATCGTGAATATGACGGCTCTAATCTCTCCTTTGAGGGAATGAATACGGGAATAAAGCTTAGAACTCATCAGAAAAATGCTATAGCACGCAGCCTTTATGGCGGGAATACCCTGCTTGCTCACGTAGTAGGTGCGGGCAAGACATTTGAAATGGTGGCTTCGGCAATGGAAAGCAAAAGACTTGGAATGTGCACCAAGTCTTTATTTGTTGTACCGAATCATCTGACAGGACAGATAGGCAGAGAATTTATGCAGCTTTATCCGTCTGCCAACATTATGGTTGCGGATAAGAAAGATTTTGAACCTAAAAACAGAAAGCGATTTATCGGGAAAATTGCCACA
The DNA here is from genome assembly GCA_963544785.1 of uncultured Lachnospiraceae bacterium. Classification (GTDB taxonomy): domain Bacteria; phylum Bacillota; class Clostridia; order Lachnospirales; family Lachnospiraceae; genus CAUUFM01. The sequence goes on from CAUUGW010000046.1 coordinate 9,260, forward strand.
GGAGAATATGATGCGGTTGTTATAGGGCATACGCAATTTGAAAGGATACCAATAAGTAAGGAATACCAAGAGAAGCACATTCAGGATCAGCTTGATGAGATAATAAACTATATTGAGGAATACAAACAAGATAAAAAACAGAACTTTACAGTAAAAGAGCTCCTAAAGACAAAGAAAAATTTGCAAACAAAGCTTGAAGAATTAAACGATGATTTTAAGAAAGATGATGTCATTACCTTTGATGAACTTGGTGTAGATAAGCTCTTTGTGGACGAAGCACATAACTACAAAAATCTCTACCTTTATACAAAAATGAAAAATGTAGCAGGTATCGGGCAGTCTAAAGCCTTTAAGTCCTCCGATATGTTTATGAAGTGCCGTTATATGGACGAAATGACAAACGGAAAAGGGATTGTTTTTGCTACAGGAACGCCCATAAGTAACTCGATGACGGAGCTTTATACTATGCAGCGTTATCTTCAATATGAAAGTCTTAAAAAGAATAATTTAGAGCATTTTGATAGTTGGGCTTCCACTTTTGGAGAAACGGTAAGTGCTTTGGAGCTTGCTCCGGAGGGCACAGGATATAGGGTAAAGACAAGATTTTCAAAGTTCTATAATCTTCCGGAGCTTATGAGTATGTTTAAAG
>CAUUGW010000047.1:0-9784 GCA_963544785.1 uncultured Lachnospiraceae bacterium
TAATACGGAGCTTGGAAAAAAGGCTAAGAGCTACATAGATAAAGGAGCACTTGTGCCTGATGAGCTGACGGTAGAGCTGGTTGTGGACAGATTATCACATGATGACTGTAAGAAAGGCTTTATTCTCGACGGATTTCCCAGAACAATAGTTCAAGCTGAGGCACTTGACGATACTCTTAAAAAGCTTAATATGAAGCTTGACTATGCTATTGACATTGAGGTGGAGGATGCGAAAATTATAGCAAGAATGGCAGGCAGGAGAATGTGTGTATCCTGTGGCAGCATCTATAATATGTTCAGTATGAAACCGCAAAAAGAGGGTGTTTGCGACAAGTGCGGTAAAGAGCTGACTGTAAGGGCTGATGATAACGAAGAAACTGTGAGAAACAGGCTTGCAGTGTATCATGAAACCACGGAACCGTTGATAGAGTATTACAGAAGATTAAATATTTTACATGAATTTGACGGAACCAAGGCTCCCGATGTTGTATTGTCCGACATTTACAAGGTAGTGTCATAATCGGGGTAGACTTATGGCTATAGTTGTAAAGACAAGTAGAGAGATAGATTTAATGCGGGAGTCCTGTCACAAGCTGCACACGGTTCTGTGCGAACTCAAGAGTTTTATAAAAGCGGGCGTGTCTACACTTGATGTATCCGATAAGGGTGAAGAGGTAATCAGAAAGCTTGGCGGAGTTCCCAATTTTAAGAATTATAACGGATTTCCCGCCGCGGTATGTGTTTCTGTAAATGAAGAGGTGGTACACGGAATCCCGAGTAAAGACAAAATATTGCAGGAGGGCGACATAGTAAGCGTGGACTGCGGACTTATCTGGCAAGGATATCATTCAGATGCCGCAAGGACTTTCGGAGTCGGTCAAATTTCGGAGGAGGACAAAAAGCTTATTATAGAAACAAGACAGAGTTTTTTTGAGGGAATCAAATATGCCAAGGACGGAGGCAGGCTGTACGATATATCCAATGCCATAGATAGTTATATATCTCAATTCGGCTACGGCATAGTACAGGATTTGACCGGACACGGTATAGGACTTAATCTGCACGAGGACCCCGCAGTACCCAATTTCAGACAGAGCAGAAGAGGTCCAAGATTGCAAAAGGGTATGACTCTTGCAATAGAACCGATGATAAATGCCGGTACCTATAAGGTAAAATGGCTGAAAGACGGTTGGACGGTGGTTTCAGCTGACGGCTCAAGATCAGCACATTATGAGAACACGATAGCAGTAACCGAAGGTGAGCCGGAAATTTTGACATTGTTGTCAGATGATAGCGAACCGGATTTTGGAGGTATGTAAATGTCAAAAGCCGATGTTATAGAGATAGAAGGCGTGGTTTCGGAGAAATTGCCTAATGCTATGTTCAAGGTTAATCTTGAAAACGGGCATGAGGTATTAGCCCACATCAGCGGAAAACTCAGACAGAATTTTATTAAGATATTGCCCGGGGATAAGGTAACGATGGAACTGTCACCTTATGATTTGTCAAAGGGCAGAATTATTTGGAGAGATAAGTAGGCGGCTGTTAAAGGCTTAACGGTTTGTTTTACTTGACTGATTAAATTAATCGTGGTAAAATACATAGGTTAATTATTCAGTAGACTCAGCAATGATTTTTCAAAGGAGGAAACAAATGAAAGTCAGAGCATCAGTAAAGCCCATTTGCGAAAAATGTAAGATCATTAAACGCAAGGGCAGAGTAATGATTATATGTGAAAACCCTAAGCATAAACAGCGTCAGGGTTAAGCTTGATAGAGAAATTAAAGGAGGAAAGCTTAAATGGCTCGTATTGCCGGTATTGATTTGCCAAGAGATAAAAGAGTTGAGATAGGTCTTACATATATTTACGGTATAGGTAAAGCCAGCTCAAACAAGATCCTTGTTAAGGCGGGAGTAAGTCCGGATACCAGATGTAAGGATCTGTTGGATGATGAAGTAAAAAAGATAGCGGAAATCATTGAGGGCGAATATATGGTAGAGGGTGATCTCAGAAGAGAAATCGCTCTTAATATAAAAAGGCTTCAGGAAATCGGATGCTATAGAGGAATTCGTCATAGAAAGAGCCTTCCGGTTCGCGGTCAGAAAACAAAGACCAATGCAAGAACCAGAAAAGGTCCTAAACGTACAGTGGCAAATAAGAAGAAATAATTATAGTTTATAGAAAGTAGGTTAGTTGAAGATGGCACAAAAGGTTGCAAAAAAAACAATAAGAAAACGTGTTAGAAGAAACGTTGAACGTGGTCAGGCACACATACAGGCATCTTTTAACAATACAATTGTTACCTTAACTGATGAACAGGGTAACGCATTGTCTTGGGCAAGTGCGGGTGGACTTGGCTTTAAAGGTTCAAGGAAATCTACTCCTTATGCCGCACAGATGGCTGCAGAAGCTGCTGCAAACAAGGCAGCACCATATGGGCTTAAGTCAGTAGATGTTATGGTTAAAGGTCCCGGTTCGGGAAGAGAGGCTGCTATCAGAGCATTGCAGACTTGTGGCATAAATGTTACCAGTATACGAGATGTTACACCTGTTCCACACAATGGTTGTCGTCCGCCGAAACGCAGAAGAGTGTAGTTGCATTTTAATTAAGGTAGATTATTAGGAGGAAATATTAAATGGCAGTTAATAGGACACCGGTTCTTAAAAGATGCAGATCACTTGATTTAGAGCCTGCTGTTTTGGGAATCAATAAATCATCAAAAAGAAAATTAACCAGAGCTAACAGGAAAATTAGTGATTACGGTTTACAGCTTAGAGAAAAGCAAAAAGCTAAGTTTATATATGGAGTTTTGGAAAAACCGTTCCGTAATTATTACAAAAAAGCGGAACGTATGTCCGGAATGTCCGGTGAAAATCTGATGATATTATTGGAGAGCCGTCTGGACAATGTGGTATTCAGACTGGGCTTTGCAAGAACCAGAAAAGAAGCCAGACAGATAGTAGGACACAAAAATATTACAGTAAACGGAAAGGTAATAAGCATACCTTCATACAGGGTAAAGGCGGGTGATGTTGTAGCCATCAGAGATACAAAGACCGCTTATACCAGATATAAATTGATATTGGAAGCAACCGGAGGAAGACTTGTTCCTGAATGGTTGGAATGTGATGCTGAAAACTTAAAGGGAACGGTTAAGAATCTTCCTACCAGAGCGGAAATTGATGTTCCGGTACAAGAAATGCTTATAGTCGAGCTGTATTCCAAGTAATTGCCTGTTTTCTTGAATATAAAGGGGGGCTTTGTTTGTTTGATTTTAGTAAACCTAAAATAGAAATAGCCGAAATGTCTGAGGACAAAAAGTTCGGAAGATTTATTGTAGAGCCACTTGAGAGAGGATACGGTACTACATTGGGTAATTCTCTTCGTCGCATCATGTTATCTTCATTGCTCGGCTGTGCAGTCAGCCGTTTAAAGATAGAGGGAATTCAACATGAATTCAGCTCCATTCCCGGGGTAAAGGAAGATGTTACTGAGATTATTCTTAATATAAAAGAGTTGGTTATAAAAAACAACGGTTCATCTAGTGACCCTAAGACAGCTTATCTGGAATATAAAGGCAGCGGTGTGGTCACTGCGGCTGATATAAAACTTGATTCGGATTTGGAGATAGTTAATAAAGATTTAGTAATAGCCAATCTTAGCGGATATAAGGATAAGGATAAGGAATTTATTCCTTCTTTGAATATGGAGCTTACTATTACTATGGGCAGAGGGTACATCAGCTCTGAAAAAAATAAGTCCGAGGATATGCCGATAGGGGTTATAGCGATAGACTCGTTGTATTCTCCCGTAGAGCGTGTCAATCTGCTTGTAGAGGATACACGTGTAGGTCAGATTACGGACTATGACAGGCTGATACTTGATGTCTATACCAATGGAGCATTAGCACCTGATGAAACAGTGAGCCTTGCTGCAAAGGTAATGAGCGAGCACTTGAATTTATTTATAAATCTATCTGAAAGTGCGAAGCAGGCAGAGGTAATGATAGAAAAAGAAGAGGACGAAAAGAGCAAGATTTTGGAGATGAGTATAGATGAGCTTGAATTATCTGTACGCTCTTATAATTGCTTAAAAAGAGCAGGTATTAATACAGTAGCGGAGCTTACGGATAAGACTGCCGAGGATATGATTAGAGTCAGAAATCTCGGTAGAAAGTCTTTGGAAGAGGTTTTGGATAAGCTTACTGAACTTGGTCTTAGTCTTGACACAAAAGAACAATAATATTATTTTGGATATTCGATAAGACCGAAGAGCACGGATATTCGTTTTTAGGAGGATAGATAAATGGCACACAGAAAACTTGGCAAAAGTATGAGTATCAGAAAGGCATTGCTTCGTAATCAGACTACCGCTTTATTACAATATGGCAAGATAGTTACTACACAGGCACGTGCTAAGGAAATCAGAAGAATGGTGGAGCCACTTATTGCTTTGGCTGTTAAAGAAAGAGATAATTTTGATACGGTTAAGGTGGTAGCAAAGGTAGCTAAAAAAGATGCTGACGGCAAGAGAGTAAAGGAAGTCGTGGACGGAAAAAAAAGAACTGTCTATGAAGATGTGGAGAAGGAAATAAAGAAAGACAGACCTTCCAAGCTTAACGCAAGAAGAAAGATTATGAGCGTTTTATATATGCCGACAGTTGTTGCTGACAGAAAAAAGGATAGCAAGAAGCTTGATTTGTCTGAAAAATTATTTAATGAAATAGCCCCGAAGTATGCTTCAAGGAACGGCGGTTATACAAGAATAGTTAAGATTGGACAAAGACGTGGCGACGGTGCTTTGGAGGTTCTTTTAGAGCTGGTATAAATTAAGATTTTTAGGCGGAAGTTATGTTTTAAGCTTCTGCCTATTTTTTAAAATTGAGATTTTATTTAGAGGTAAAGATTTGAAAGAATTTATTAAAGAATTTAAAGAATTTGCACTTAAGGGCAGTGTTTTAGATATGGCGGTAGGAGTAATTATTGCCGGAGCATTCGGTGCAATTGTAAAATCACTTGTAAATGATGTATTGATGCCTATTATCGGTATAATTACAGGTGGAAATGATATAGCCGGATTTGTAGTAACAGTAGGTAGTGCTACACTTGGAGTGGGAGCTTTTTTATCGGCAGTAATTAATTTTTTGCTTATTGCAATAATGCTGTTTATAATTATTAAGATTGCAAATATTTCGCTGAAAGCATTTAATAAACAAAAGGAAGATAAAAAACCTGTTGAGCCGGTGTTTACAGAGCTTGATTATTTAAAAGAGATTAGAGATTTATTGAAAGAAAATTCTGAAAAATAACAGTTTATTTATATTTTATTTGAAGCTGAGGAGTTATCGTTGTGAAACTCCTTTTTTAGTGTTATAATATTAGGCATCTTATCTTTAGGAGCTTATTTTAAATGTTTAGTGTAAAATCCGGTACAATGAATATGACTGAGGGTAACTATAAAAAGCAAATTTTAATATTTGCTCTTCCTTTAATGCTCAGTCATCTTTTTCAACAATTATATAATGCGGCAGACTCTATTATAGTAGGTAATTTTTTAGGTAAAGAGGCTCTGGCGGCAGTCAGTTCTTCCGGAAATCTTATTTGGATGATGTCAAGCTTTTTGATAGGGCTTTCATCAGGTGCAGGAGTTGTGATATCAAGGTATTTCGGGGCAAAAGATAATAAGAATTTAGGTTTTGCAATACATACCACAGTTTTTTCAGGTTTAATTATGGGAATAATACTCACTGTTGTAGGGGTTGTATTTTCTCCTCATATTGTGGTGGCTATGGGAACGGATACATCTGTTATTCCGGAATCCGTTAAGTATTTCAGAGTTTTCTTTGCCGGAGGTATTTTTATTTCACTTTATAATACCTGTAACGGTATATTAAATGCTTTAGGAGATAGTAAAAGACCGCTTTATTATCTTATTATTTCATCTGCACTTAATATATTAATGGATATTATTTTTGTAGGAGTTTTTCATTTAGGTGTAGACTGGGCGGCATTTGCTACTGTAATAGCTAACGCTTTCAGTGTGTTTTTATGTTTAAAGCATCTTATGAAAAAAGGAACGGTTTATCAGATTTTTTTATCAAAAATCAGATTTCATAGAAATATTTTAAGACAGATATTAAGCTATGGAGTTCCGACAGGAGTACAGAATTCCGTGATAGGTCTTGCAAATGTTATTGTTCAGAGCAATATAAACAGTTTCGGGGCGGATACTATGGCGGGTTACGGTGTGTTCTCCAAAGTCGAGGGATTTGCCTTTCTTCCTATAACCTGTTTTGCAATGGCATTAGCCACATATGTCGGACAAAATCTTGGAGCGAAAAAGGTTGAAAGGGCAAAAAAGGGTGCAAGATTCGGGATAATATTATCACTTGTATTATCTGAGGCTATAGGAGTTTTATTTTTATTTTTTGCAGATGAGATGGTAGGTCTTTTTACTAAAGATGCAGATGTTATAAGATACGGTGTTATGCAGGCTCATATCGTATGCCTTTTCTTTTTCGGACTTGCTTTTTCACATCTTGTAGCAGGGGTGTGCAGAGGTGCGGGAAAGGCTATAGTTCCTATGTTTGTAATGCTGTTTATCTGGTGCTTTGTCAGGATAACCTACATAACTATTGTAATGAGGATAAAACACGACATAGTCCTTGTTTACTGGGCTTATCCGTTAACGTGGTGCATAAGCTCGATAATTTATTTATTGTATTACATTAAATCGGATTTATGGGGAGAAAGGCAAGGGATATCATCTTGAAAAAAGTCTTTAATATGGATAACAAAGGAGAGAAGAGAAATGAGAAAAAGAATCGGTGCAACTTTTATTTTTACAATGCTGTTACTGTTTGTATTTTCAAGTATAACGGTGTTCGGGAAACTGAAAAAGAATATAGGACATGGCTATGATTTGCTTGTTGTATCTGAAGATGATATTGTTTATAATTCTAATGGAAATGATACCGTGTTGTTGAAAGGGAAAGCAAAAACCGAGAAAGGAAGCTATACTTATAGACTAAATAATGGAAAACTGAGGATAGAAGATTCTGTAGGAAAGGTTGTTTTTGAAAAAGATAAAGTGAAGCAGGTACTTGCGGGTAAAGAGGATTGTTATTATATTGAAATTGATAAAAAAGTATTGTACTTTGATCGTTTGGGAAGATTCAATTTATCAAGTAAAAAAGACAAATATATTATAAAATTTGATGAGCCTGACATCATAAGTTTAAATTTCGGAGTTCCATTTGAAGATAAAGTCAGGTATTTCGGGAATAATGTGTTTTATCTGAACTGGGCTTCAGGTGACGGAGGCTTCTTATCTTGTGTTGATTTCCGAACAGACAAACATTCAGACGGAATCGGATTTTATGGCAGCAATCCTATGATATATGAAAACAGGATCTATGTTGCCGGAGCTTCTTTTAATGAAAAAGGTGATTATAAAAGTATTCCTATGGCATCTTACAATTTGGACTTTGCCGACAGAAAGGAAATAATAATGAAGGAATCAAAAGGCAAAAAGTTTGATCCTTATTACGGAATGACACTTAAAAAAATAGACAAAAAATACATATATGTCTATGATTATAATTCAAAAAAGACATATAAATATAGTTATGAATGTCGTTAAGTGTATATAAATATATTTCTATTAAGACTTGAACGCGAGGGACGCAAATTATAAAATTCCTAAAAAATAGATGAATTTTCTGATTTTTTCTTTTATGAGGGAGTATGATATTGAAATGTGCAATGAATGTTATGTTGATAATAGTAGAATAACACCACTTTTAAACCCGGTTGATTGTTTAGAAAATCACACACAATATATCTGTGGCACTTGTGGTAGGTGCATTTGTATTGAACATGATCAAAATAGAGGCTTGCAACGATGGAATTTTCCTTTTAAGTCATTAGAAATTGCTAAGTTATATTTAAGAACTGCTGATTATACGATGAAGAAATCTTGTGGAATCTATGAGATTAAGAGCAATAATGGGAGATTATCATACAAAATCTTTGCTTATAGTGAAGACTTGCAAGTATATCTGAGAAAGAATAAAGATAAAATCTGTGAAAAGATGTCTCCTATTTTTCAAGTTGAAGAATATAATGAGTATTATAATACGCAGATTAGAAAATTGACTTTTGACGAAATACAAAAATATATTTCGGAAAGAGAAATTTGAAGTTGTAGAGGAAATTTGAAAAAAACCCAAGAAAGCCAAATTAGACAGATAAGCTTCAGTTATAAGTTATACTAAAATAAATCGAATATTCTTATTCTATTTTCAGTTGCTTATTTTCTATTCTGACTGAAACAACGCTTTCTTAGGTAAGAAAAACGGGAAACCGTTTAAATCGGTATCACGAGTGCAATCAGCACTCAGTGTAAGAGGATGAAGAAGCACGACTCAGGATTGTAAGTTATCATTGTTTCGTTTTTGTGTTCCTTTCCCAGAAAACTCCGTCTGTATATCCTTGTATGGTGAAATCTGAATCTGCCATTTCAAGTCTTTTTTCAGCCCATATACAATACATTTCGTTTTGCTCTATTCCGCAAAAATGTCTTTTCAGTTTTTTCGCAGTGACACTTGTTGAGCCTGAACCTAAGAATGGGTCGAATACTACATCGCCTGTATTGGAACTTGCAAGTATAAGCTTTGCTAAAAGTTTTTCAGGTTTTTGTGTGGGATGTGCGGTATTTTCAGACATAGACCAGTAGGGAATAGAGATATCGTCCCAGAAGTTTGACGGATAGGTGTTTCTGAAATTGCCGTTTTCAGTTTTCTCCCAGTCTTTGGGTTCTCCGTTTTCTTTGTACGGAGCTATCACTTTTCTACGCATTTTAACGTCATTTACATTAAAGGTATATTGTTTTGACATAGTGGCAAACCATATATCTTCCATACCGTTTTTCCAGTTTTTGAGTGCTCCTCGTCCCTTTTCTCTCTGCCAGGTAATTCGATTTCGGATATAAAAATATTTTTTTAATATATTGCCTATTACGGTGCTTGATTGCCAGTCACAGCATACATAAATCGATGCTTCGGGTTTTAAAAGAGGGAATATTGATTTTATCCATTCTTCAGTGTATTCGGCATATTCTTCATCACTTGTTTTTTTGAATTTTTTGCCGTTAAAGCTTTTGTCAAGATTGTATGGCGGATCGGCAATTAGCAGGTCTACAAAACATTCAGGCAACAGCTTTACTGTATGAAAGGTATCTCCGATTATTGTTTTATCTAAAATATCGTTTATTTCAGCTTTTGACTCTATTCTTATACATTTTTCAAGATATTTTCTTCCGGATTCTACCGATATATCTATGGTTTTATTAAGTGATGATTTGGTTTTCATCTTTACCTCCATATATTAAGCACTTTGTTAATTATAATGTAAAATTATTTTGTTTTCAAGGAAAAGTATTTTGATAGTTAGCTGAACTTGAAAAAGTAAATTTCGATGCAAGATTAAATTTCACCGATTACTTGAAATTTATGAAATTGTTACTTTCATTCCGACAACAGATTTTTGGTATTGTTTATTATTTAATGAGTAGTAGACTAACTAAATTATATATAGTATAATTAAAATAATAAATTTAGAGATTGGCTTTAGTTCGTAAAAAGCACTGAGATATTACATAGATGCAAGATTGGAGCAGTTTGAAAGAAGGTACTGATGTGAAGCACAAGAATATAAAAAAAGAATGTGAAGAGCTATGGGCAAAAAATAAATATTATGTGCTAAGCAAATCGCATAAAGTAT
>CAUUGW010000048.1:0-9636 GCA_963544785.1 uncultured Lachnospiraceae bacterium
AGCCATAAATGTATTTGAAAACGATACGGACGAAGAAATGCGTATAATAGCAGATGAATGTGCAAAATCAGGTGTAAAGGCTATACAGGCGAATGTATGGGCTGAGGGCGGAAAAGGTGCTTTAGAACTTTCAAAAGAGGTTATAAATATATGTGAAAAAGAGTCTAATAAAGACTTTTCATATTGTTATGAGCTTGAGGATTCAATAGAAGAAAAACTTAAAAAAATAGCTACAAAAATTTATGGGGCAAGGGGCATAATATTAAGTACGGAGGCAAGAAAAACACTTAAAAAGATAGAGAAATTAGGGCTTTACAATTTGCCGGTCTGTGTAGCCAAGACACAGTACAGCTTTTCCGATAATGCCAAATTATTGGGGGCTCCCGAAGACTTTGATATAACGGTCAGAGATCTTAAAATAAGTGCGGGAGCCGGATTTATCGTGGCACTTACAGGAAGTATTTTAACAATGCCGGGACTGCCTAAAAAACCTGCCGCAAACGATATTGACGTAGATAATAACGGAATAATTACAGGAATTTTCTAAGCTCCTTGTCTATTTCCTTAACGGAATCATAGGTATAGGTGGCGGCAATATTGGAATTATCATACATAGCTCTTGTGGTTTCGCCTGAAAACACGAGAGCTGTTTTTATATCAGCTTCTCTTCCTATCAGAATATCGGTGTACAGTCTGTCTCCAATCATAAGAAGCTCTTTTTTGTCGAAATTATACTTTTTGCAAAGTCCGTCAATCATAGTGCTGTTCGGTTTTCCTATTATTGTCGGTTCAATTTTTGTAGAAGCCTTAATGAACGCAATCATAGCACCCACATCAGGCATCATTTTCCCATTATTTAAAGGGCAGTTAAGGTCGGGGTGGGTAGCGATGTATGAGCCTTTTTCTCTGATTAAATCGCAGGCTGTGTGCATTTTTTCATATGTAAGAGTAGTATCAAAGCCTAAGATTATCTCATCTATTTTCTCTTTATTTTTAAATAATTCATTTAATTCTTCCCTTTTTTCTATTATGTTATAGTCATAAGATAAAAATTGCTCTTTAAGGCTCGGAGTGCCGAGCAGAAAAATATTTTTTATATCGGGGTTATGCTCTTTTAAATAAATAATAGTGGCATCGGCACTTGTAAAAATTTGTTCTCTTTTTACGTTAATACCAAGCTTATAAAGCTTTTCAATATATGCTTTAGGGCTTTTTGAAGAGTTGTTTGTGACGAAAATATAATTTTTTTTAAGGCTCTTCAAGGTGTCTAAAAAGTCTTTTGCGCCGTCAATTAAGGTATCTCCAAGATAAACAGTTCCATCCATATCCAAAAGAAAAACGTTCAGGTCGTTAAGCATTATTGTTGGTCTCCTTTAAGTTGAAAATAAGTTAAAAGTATTATTGAGTATCAGATCGGTTTCTCTTAAATATCATATAACAATTTTTATAATAAGTAAATGGAATTCATTTAAAGCCTGTACAAAAATTTTAAAGTGTCAAAGCTCAGGGAACTAAAGCATTGACAAGCAAATGGCGCTGTTATATCATTATATCAGTTCTAAATATAAGTGCAAAGGAGAACTGATATTTTGAAAAAGAAAATTTATTTAGCAGATGATGAAAAGAATATAAGAGATTTGATGACTATGTTTTTAAAAAATGAGGGTTATGACGTAGTGGGATTTGAGGACGGCGATTCTTTATATGAACGTTTTGACACGGAGCCTTCCGATATGATTATTTTAGATATTATGATGAACGGAACGGACGGGCTTAGCCTTTGTTCTATGATTAGAGAAAAACATAATGTTCCGATTATTATAGTTTCGGCAAGAGATTCAGAGCTTGACAGAATCACCGGAATCACTATGGGCAGTGATGATTATCTTGCAAAGCCGTTTTCTCCTATGGAGCTGGTCGCCAGAGTAAAATCCATATTTAGAAGAATTGAGCTTGAGCATAATATGAGCGTGCCTGACAATAACAGCAGTCTGGTATATGGAGATCTTGAAATAGATACCTATAACAAAAGAGTGTCTAAAAACGGTAAGTTTATAGATTTTACTCCGACAGAGCTTTCATTTATGTCATATATGATACACAACAAAGAAAAGGCGGTATCTCGTGACGAGCTGCTAAAAAATGTATGGCAATATGATTTCGATGCCGACAGCAGGGCTACCGACGATTTGGTAAAGAGGCTGCGTAAAAAATTGACGGAGAATAGCAGTAATGTCTTGATAAAATCCGTGTGGGGACATGGGTTCAGATTAGAATTGGAGGACAAAAGGGAAAATGCCGGTGCGAAGAAAAAGACTTAAATTAAGGACCATAAGGAGTCAAATTTTAGCACCGTTTATGGGGATTGCCATATTTCTGCCCGCAATGATAATTGTTATCTTCAACATTGTAATAAATCTGTATATTGACAGGACTACAAAGACTGAGCTTATAACCACAAGGAATACAGCCTATTCGCTTATGAATGCCGCTCTTGAAGAGAAAAAAACCGAGATGCCCGATATAGAAAAACATTCAGTGATTGACACCGCAAAGCTTATGGTTTCAGCATTGACCGCAAGCAGATTGTCGGGGAATACCGAGTTTATATTGGTATATCAGGGCAGAGTGGTCTATCCTAAAGATTTTCGCAACAGCTTTATAAGCTATAGCGACACTCAAAAGCTGAATATTGCCGGGATTCCTACAGACGGCAATATATATATAAGAAAAATTGAAGGAGTGACCTATTATTTGACTGCGACAAAACTGGAAAAATTTAAAGATTTTCCGACTGTTACAATGCTTTTTGTATCCAACACCGAAAGCTTTGATGACATGATTCTGCTTTTAAATATATGGCTGCTGATTACCATGCTGATTGTGGTTGCCTTTGCCATTTACGTGTTTGCAAGGATTTCAAAGAAGATAAGCAGTCCTATTACAAGTGCAGCCGATATGGCTATTAAGATAGGCAACGGACAGTTTGTCGAGGTGCCTGTTTTTGACAGTTCCGATGAGATATTAAGATTGTCTACCAGTCTTAATGATATGTCGGGAAGACTCAGGCAGGCGGAGCGTGTTCAAAAAGAATTTCTGCAAAACGCCTCTCATGAGCTTAGGACACCTTTAATGTCCATTCAGGGATATGCGGAGGGAATAGAAAATAAGATAGTGGCGGATCCCATAAGTGCCGCCAACATCATAAAACAGGAAAGTATCAGAATGAAAAAGCTTGTGGATGAGCTTTTGACCCTCTCAAGAATAGAAAATCAGTCCAACAGCATGGAACTTAAGCCTGTCAATATTACCCATCTGATGCTTGATTTTATCCAAAATATAAACGGAATGGCTATGAAAGAGAACATAAGAATAGATACACATATGGAGACTCACGTAGTAGCCTATGTAGATGAAACCTTGCTTTCACAGGTGGTGTTAAATATTATATCCAACTGCATAAGATATGCCAAAACCTACGTTTTCGTATCGGCAAAAATAGAGGGAGATAAGGCCGTTATCACTATAATGGATGACGGAGACGGCTTTGATAAAGATGATTTAGGGCATATTTTTGATAAATTTTATAAGGGAAAAAATGGTAATTTCGGACTTGGGTTGTCTATAGCGGCATCCGCCACTCAGTACATGCACGGAAAGCTTACTGCCTTAAATGCAGATGAGGGCGGAGCGAAATTTTGTATAGAGCTTAGAACCGATATCAGCGACATTCGGCTCTCATAATATTTATGATTTTCTTATTTTCAGTTTTTCCATGGTTTTTGCCAGCATATAAAATAATATTGAATCTACCGGCCATTGAATAAGGTTTTTAAGGGCTCTTACAGGTAATATTACCATGAGAGCTTTGCCCTGCAAAAACACAAACAGCAAGGTGGTAATAATAACATTACAAATAAGCTTTACCGTAAAATTGGCGGCAAGGCAATTTACTATACTTACTTTTCTGTTGTAATAAAAGCTTCCGTATATGAATCCTGCCAATATGGGGGGGATTGTGAATAACAGGTTGAAAGCACCCGAGGGGATGATCATCTCTTTAAGTAAATCAAGAACCATACCGAACACCGCACCTGCGGTCGGACCTATTAACAGATAGGCATACTGGTTGATCAGTGTTGAAAATCCTATGCTCAGATAGGGGAACAGTCGAATGCGAAAAGAGCTGACGACTATAGACATCGCTATCAGCAAGGCTATGGTTACTATGCTTTTGGTTTTTCTAAGCTCCAAATAAGATGCCTTGCAATTTACAAAATAGTTTTTCATAAAATATCCTCCTTTTTTTAAATTGCAATGCAGAATATTTTATGACCCGACAAAAGAGGCTGTAACATTTAATATAAATAATATCTATGATATATTATTTATACATTATTAATGCGACAGCATCGAATATAGCAGCGGGATGCGAGATGTGTACCGCAAGTTAATCTTTTCGTCCAAGCGACAACTCCCCGTTCGCTCGGCACTTAACGCACACAAGTCTACTCTGCATTTGAAACAATGATAGAGATTATAACAGTTGAATAATAAAAAATCAATAGTTTTTCATATTTATTTTTTCAAGTTTCTGGCGTTTGTATTCTTTAAATGTTCCGGTATCTATGGATATACGTATTTCTTCCATCATTTCATTATAAAAATGTAGATTATGAAGCACACAAAGTCTTAAACCCAGCATTTCTTTGGCTTTGAGAAGATGTCTTATATAGGCTCTGCTGTAGCTTAGACAGGCGGGACAGGTGCAGGTTTCATCAATGGGACGCATATCTTTTGAAAATTTTTCATTTAATAAATTCATTTTTCCGGCATTGGTATAAACCTGTCCGTGACGTCCGTTTCTGCTCGGATAAACGCAGTCAAAGAAATCCACACCCCTGTCAACAGCTTCGAGTATATTGGAGGGAGTGCCTACACCCATCAGGTATATGGGTTTGTTCTGCGGCAGATACGGTACGACATTGTCCAGCACATCATACATCTGTTCGTGGGTTTCTCCTACTGCAAGCCCGCCCACCGCGTAACCGTCCAAATCAAGCTCCGTTATTGACTTGGCGTGTTCTATTCTGATATTGTTAAAAATACCGCCCTGATTTATTCCGAACAGTAATTGATGAGGGTTTATTGTGGTATTTAAGCTGTTCAGCCTGCTCATCTCATTTTTGCAACGAATCAGCCACCTTGTAGTCCTGTCAACAGACGGTTTTATATAGGTTTCATCTGCAAGTGCGGGGGGGCATTCATCAAAAGCCATAGCAATAGTGGAGCCTAAATTAGACTGAATATTCATACTTTCCTCAGGACCCATAAAAATTTTGCGACCGTCTATATGAGAAGAAAAGTAAACACCCTCTTCCTTTATTTTTCTTAAAGCCGCTAAAGAAAACACTTGAAAACCGCCTGAATCTGTGAGGATAGGACGCTTGCAGTTCATAAACTTATGCAGTCCTCCAAGCTCCTTAATCAGCTTATCACCGGTTCTTACGTGCAGATGATAGGTGTTGGATAATACAACCTGAGTACTTATAGTTTCCAAGTCGTCACAGGATACGGCTCCTTTAATTGCACCTACAGTTGCAACATTCATAAAAACAGGGGTTTCGATAACTCCGTGTACGGTGTTTAACCGACCTCTTCTTGCATTACCGTCTTTTTTAAGTAATTTATACATTAATTTCAGCTCCTTATATTTTTCGGAATCTACAATAATATTTAAGTTTACTTTATTGGAAAGTGCTTGTCAAGACAGGTAAAATTATTATTAATTAGCTATTGATATTTGCCCTGCAATGGGGTATAGTTATAGTGTAAATAAAGGTTTTGACATAGATTTGCCACAGTTTTAACTATTTAATACGTTTGTTTTCGATTAAGACTTATATTATAATAATGAAAGAGAGTATAGTTGTTATAGATGAATAAGGGTAAATTTAACATATATAAGGCGGTTGTCGTACTTATACTGATTGTTGTTTTGTTTTTGGTATTTTTATTTATCATAAGACCGAAAATAAAAGAAAAGACGAGAGAGAATGTCGTTGAAACAATACAGGAGGACGTACCTGATAATTCCACGTTGGATGAATTGCTGACGGAACTTGAGGATTTGGATGGTATTCTTACGGGCAACGAGAAGTAATATTGATGATTTCAGGAGGTCAGATTTGAAAAATAGATTTTATATAGCGGCTATATTTGCCGTATTCATAACTTTTGCAATGAATACCGATGCGGTGATGGCGAGCAGTCCGGCACCTGCAGTTGACAAGACGGTTGATAAGAATATTAAAAAAGAAACTGAAATTAAAGAGATAAAAGAGGCTTTGCCGATAAGGACAAAGGAAGACGTCGAAAAGGATATTGCGGACGTTATAAAGAAGAACGAGGAGCTGAATGAAAAAGTTTCCAAAAGCAATATATCCGTGATTGATGCGGTCAAGGCTTTTAAAAATAAAAAAGGAATATCTAAAAAACGCCTGAAAATTTTCAGCAAAAATGAACCCGCAATAGCGGAAAAAACTGAGAATCTGACAAAGACAATAGACGAATTAAGGGCTGTAGGGGATAAGATAGCCGCAAATGATAAGAGTCTTGATGACGTGAGAAAGGCATTAGCCAATCCTAAGACAAAAAATGATAAGAGTTTGGAAAGTGAGCTGTCTTTGCTAGAACAGAGCTTAGCATTACACGTTGAACGTGGGAAAATCCTTGACAGCATATTCAGTGTGCTTGGAGAGATTTCAGGACTGATACCGTGAAAATCAAGGAATTTTACTATTGACGAATGATAAATATGTGTTATAATGATTGGTGCAGTTAAAAAAGAATGTTAGGATACTTATGTATTCTTATCTGCCGAAGGGAGGGGAAAGCGCATCTATGTCAAATGTAATAGTTAAGGAGAATGAAACTCTAGACAGTGCATTACGCAGATTTAAGAGAAGCTGTGCTAAGGCAGGCATTCAGCAGGAAATTCGTAAAAGAGAGCATTATGAAAAGCCAAGCGTAAGACGTAAGAAGAAATCTGAAGCGGCAAGAAAACGCAAATATAATTAATCAGTGATTTTAAAAGGCGGACTTTTATAGAGTCTGTCTTTTTTTATATAAATTTTTATGTCAAAGTTAAAAAAATAAGTTGAATTTCTGAATATTGAATAATATAATGTGAGTAATTAATGAAAGAGGGAAAATCTAAAAAGGAGAATGGAATGAAAAGTATAAGGACAAAAATATTGGTATTTATTGGCGGAATAGTAGTTTTGGCACTGATAGTATCAGCCTTTGTTATTTCAAAAACCGTACAAAAGGCGATAAGTGAAAGAGGTGTAAAGATGGCACAGCAATCCACCAATTTGGCTACTTCAAATATTAACAGTTTCTTTGCAAAATATATATATTTAGGCAAAACCATAGCCGAGGATAGCGATTTGGTGTCTTTAGAAAGAAATGTATTAACCTCCGATAACTTAAAGAGCTATCCTGAGTTTGACAAAGCTTTTAATAAAATATTGACGGGGGCAAATGTGGATAAAGACAGTATAATTTCACTGTTTGTAGCCTCAGCTAAAGGGAATGTATCGTTTGCGGCTGACGGATGGGTATCCGAGCGGGGGTACAATTATAAAGAAAAGTCATATTGGATAACAGATGCAAAAGGTTTAAAAAACGGTTATAAGATAGCGGAGCCTTATTTGGACACCGTGATTAACGACATTGCGATTACTATAGCTTTTCCTGTTTTGGATAATAAATCCTCCGAGCTTTTAGGGGTATTGGGGGTTGATGTAAAAGCCGGTGTTTTAGGAGATATGATAAGGGGCACAAAGACGTCGTTTGATCCGAATAAATCCAATATAATGTTGATCACACCGAGCGGGGTCGTGATGACCTCCGGCAACAGCGAAGATTTGTTGAAAAACATATCTGAAATAGGTCTTTCAAATGAGATGTTAAAAGAAATAGAAAACCCTCATGATGATAAGGCTGTATTATACAAAAGGAACGGCAAGGCATATTACGGAATAGTGACAGAAGAGGAAAACACGGGGTATAAGGTGGTGTTGTCCGTAGAAAAGAGCCACTATTTGGAAACGGTCACATCTATAAAAAATCGAATAATAGCAATCTATGCTGTCACCATCGCCATTATAGCTGCGGCTATTATTGTGGTTTCAAACGGTATTGTGAATCCGTTAATCAGACTTAATATTATCACTCAAAAATTAGCATTAGGAGATTTGGATGTGGAAATTAATGCAAGGGCAACTGATGAAACCGGACAGCTTGCTGTATCTATGAGCAGTCTTGTGTCAAGATTAAAGGAGTATATAGTATACATAAACGAAATTGTATACAGTCTTGACAGGTTTTCAAAAGGCTATCTTAAAATAGAGCTTAAGCAGTCATATGACGGAGATTTTGCCAAGATAAAGAAGGCACTTGAGGAATTGTCGGCGGTATTCGAGAACACTATAACACGGATAGTTGAGGCATCAGGCGCCGTTGCGAGCGGTTCGGCGGAAGTGGCAAATGCTTCACAGATGTTGGCTCAGGGTGCTACAAGTCAGGCAAGTACCGTAGAGGAGCTGAATGCCGCTATAAATGAGCTGTCAAACAAGGTAAACTTAAATGCCGCCGATGCACTGAATGCCTCATCTCAGATAAAAGATGTAGGGAATGCGGCAAACGACAGCAACAATCAGATGCAGGAGATGGTAGGAGCTATAGAAGAAATAAATAACAAGTCTTCGGAAATCGGCAAGATTATAAAGGTGATAGAGGATATAGCCTTTCAAACCAATATATTAGCCTTAAATGCCGCAGTAGAGGCGGCAAGAGCGGGAGAAGCCGGAAAGGGTTTTGCAGTGGTGGCTGACGAGGTAAGAAATCTTGCAGGGAAATCTGCGGAGGCTGCCAAAAATACCGCCGCCCTAATAGAAGAAACCCTGTTTGCGGTATCTAACGGAACACAGATTGCAAACAGTACAAGTGAGAAGCTCAGCAGGGTTATAGAGGGAGTAAATCAAAGTGTTGGCTTAATTGACGGAATATCACAGGCTACCGTGGCTCAGGCGGATGCTTTAAAAGAGGTTTTAATCGGCATAGAGCAGATAAGTGAAGTTGTTCAGACAAATGCCGCAACGGCGGAAGAATCGTCGGCTGCAAGTGATGTGTTGTCCAAGCAGGCTATGATACTTGATGAAGCGGTTGAAGGTTTTAAAAATTAATGTTAAATTGTTATCAAATAGCTTTACAAAAAAGTCATCAGAGTTTATAATAACATAAGACAATATGTCAAAAGTTACAATTTAGGAGGGAAGATATGAAATTAAGAAAATTTATTTCTGTAGCCTTGGCGGCTACAATGGTTTTATCTATGACAGCCTGCAAGCCGTCAGCACCTAAGCAGCCTGCTGTTACGGATAATTCCGCCAATGCGGATGCCGCATCCGACTATGCGAGCGATGTTACGCTTAGGGTTTGGGGCTCTCAGGAGCAACAGGAGCTCCTCGGACGTATGATAGAGGACTTTAAGGCGGCACACACCGGAACAAACTGGGATATTCAGTTGGGCGTTGTAGGTGAGAACGAAGCTAAGAACAAGTATTTGGA
>CAUUGW010000049.1:0-9551 GCA_963544785.1 uncultured Lachnospiraceae bacterium
ACAATTTCCAGTTGGCAGCCCGCTCTCTTGCATTGATAAATGCGGAATAAATGCCGTCTTGATTTATTAAATCGTTATGTTTACCTTTTTGAACCAACTGACCGCCGTCAATCACCAAAATCTGATCGGCATTTCTAACGGTAGAAAGCCTATGAGCTATGGAAATCACCGTATGTCCCTTGGATAATTCTTCAATCGCCGCCAAAATCTCGTATTCATTTTCAGGGTCAACCGAACTTGTAGCCTCATCTAAAAGAATAATCGGCGCATTTTTAAGCAATGCTCTGGCGATGGAAATTCTTTGTTTTTCTCCACCGGAAAGAGAACTGCCGCCCTCACCCACCATAGTATTGTAGCCGTCGGGAAGCTCCATGATAAAATTATGGCAGCGAGCCTTTTTGGCGGCTTCCACCACTTCTTCATGACTTGCCTCAGGTTTTGCAAATCTGATATTATTTTCTATAGTATCCTGAAAAAGATACACATCTTGGAAAACCAGTGAGAGATTTTTGAGTAATTCTTCAACCTTATATTCTCGTATATCCTTATTACCCAGTCTTATTTCACCTCTTTCAACATCATAAAAACGGGATATCAGATTGATAATTGTAGTTTTTCCTGAACCTGAGGGTCCTACAATGGCTGTCTTCGAGCCTTGAGGAAGAGTAAATGAAAGGTCTTTTAATACAGGATTTCTTTTGTCGTAACTGAAATTTACCTTGTCAAAGACGATTTCCTGATTTTCCATAATCTCCAAATCACCGTCATTTATTTCAGGAATATTCAAGACCTCATTTAAATACTGCATATTGGCAGGATTTTTAACCATCAACACTGCGGAATTTTCGAGCTGTTTTAAACCGCCGAAGAGCATAAAGCCGGCAGCAGAAACGGTGAGCGCCTGCGGCAATAAAACCTCTCCCTTTGTATAAAGATAGCAGGACAAAAGTGTAACAAGCAAGCTTGAAAGATTGATAACGGTAGCAAAAATTCTCGAATAAATAACAAAAACAATCTCGAAATGTACCTGAGAAGACCTTAGCTCCTCAGAGGAATTCTTCAACTTGGAATGAATTTCTTCCACAACCCCCTCATCTGCAAAAGGAAAGCTGCGAAGTACCGGAATGCCGCTGATGCTGTCAACAAGTGCATCGCCTACCTTGGTAACGGCGGCATGTTCACGTGCAATCTCTTTCTTTGACACATTCATCATAAGAAATACGCAGCTCCAAATAAGAATTAAGCAAATTAAAGTTAAAATTCCGATTTTAGCATTTACACCGAACATTCCTATAAGGAGGAAAAAAGATATTGAAATACCGGAAACGGTAAAGTCTATACTCATTGAAGAGTAGTTTTCAAGGCTCTTCATAACGTTGGTAAATGCAGCCATAATCCTTGACAGACTCTGTTCCGCAAAATATCCCATAGGGGCTTTTTTAAGCTTTTCACCGACCGCAAGTCTGTAATCCTTGAAAATACTGAAAAAAACGCCGTCACTGAGACCGCTTTTTGCCCAACCCGTCAGAAAATTGAACATAAATGAAGCAAAAAGCACTCCTAAAATCGCCGAAATATGCCTATCGGTAATATCATTCATCCAACCGAATGCAAGGAAGAGAGCGAAAAATCCGAACATTACTGAAGCATTTTGCAGACAAATAAGGAGCATTCCCGCCTTAAGACGATTTTTATATTCTCCTGCCAATTTAAATGATAATTTTATAAACTCCATGTCTTACTCCTCCCCCAAATATTTGTTCCAAAGACTTAGATATAGCGGATTTTTCATCAGCTCATCATGCTTGCCCTTGGATATAATTTGACCTTTGTCAATCAAAATTATTTGATGCGCCTGTTTGATTGTATTTAATCTGTGTGCAACTATCACAAGATTTTTACCTTTTACAAGATTGGATATCGCCTCCTGAATGAGTGCTTCATTTTCAGGATCGGCATAGGCGGTGGCTTCGTCCAAAATAATTGTTGAAGCAGGCTTTAGAATTGCTCTTGCAAGAGTTATCCTCTGTCGTTCTCCTCCAGACATAGCACCGCCTGCTTCCCCCGCTTTGGTATCATATCCGTCAGGAAGAGCCATAATGAAATCATGGCAATGAGCAGCCTTTGCAGCCGCAATAATCTCATCTTCAGCAGCATCGGGTTTGCCGAGCCGTATATTGTCCCTTATACTCACATCAAATAGGAAATTATCCTGTGAAACAAAAGAAATCTCCTCAGCAAGCTGATTAAATGAAATATTTTTTGTGTCCACACCGCCAAGAGAAATTGTGCCCGAAGACGGATCCCAAAAACCCGCCAAAAGCTTCGCAATAGTGGATTTTCCTCCACCTGAGGGCCCTACAAGTGCGGTAACTTCTCCCGGTGATGTTTCAAATGAGATATTGTGCAATACCTCAGTTCTGTCATAATAGGAAAAACTTATATGATCAAATTTTATTCCCTTGTTTTTGTCTATATCGGCTCTATTTTCCGCATCAGGGCGTTTTTGTGCAGGCATATCAAGCAATTCCTGTATAGACACCCATGTGTTTGAAGCCATCTGAAAGAGTTCAAAGCTCATCATAATTCCAAAAGCCTGTGGAAGAATGGCAATCGGCAATATAAGTGATAAAAGCAGGGTTTCAATACCTATCTGCCTCTGTCCGTATAGATAAAAAGCTAAAGGCATACTAACAATCTGCGGTGTCATTATTGCCGCAGTTGACAACGCTTTGCCGAACCAACTTTGCTTCCACCATTTCATCGTTGAGAAATGATAAAACTTTACCGCATCAGAAAATTTTCCATAAGATGCCTTGTCCTGTGCAAAAGCTTTGATTACAGGGATTCCGCGAACATATTCCGCACTCCTCTCTGCAACATTGGCATAACTTGACAGCCACAGAGCCATTCTGCCACGGTATTTGTACATCATCGAAACCATACCGATAAAAACAATCGGTAAGGGCACAAATATTGATAAGCCTATACGCCAGTCCAACAAAAATAAAATAATTGTACAAAGTATAGGATGTAAAAGTCTACTTGGAAGCTCCGGCATAAGATGAGCCACCCAGTCTTCCATATCTCCTACCCTATCCATAATAATTACCTTAATTTTGCCCACAGGATTATCCACCAAGTATCCCATTGGAATTTCCTTTAATTTTTCAAACAAAGTCTGTCTGAGCTTTGCAAGTATGGAAAATGATGTTTTATGTGACATTATTGTACTGAATCCTGTAAATACAAAGTAAAGCAGCAATGAACCCGTCGCAAAAAAAGCATATTTCAGCAGTGTATCAAAATCTTCCGAATTTCCTGCGGCTTTTTTTATAAGCCATCCTGCCGCATATGCACTGAAAAAATAGGTGGAAAAGCTGAATATCTCTCCAATGCAGGCAAAAATAACGGAAAGTATCATTCTTCCCTTGTATTCAGGAGCCACACCCATAAGTGCTTTGTTCAGACCGCCCACACTGATTTTGGGTTGTTTTTCACTCTGCTCCATATCATTTTCGACACGCCGCATAATTTCATCAGGCACATCCATATTCAGGCTCTCTATCTCTTTTATCAAATTTTCATTACGCTTGAGAGCCTCAGTGTCCGAACTGCCGTCAAACACCTCGTCATTATCTTGTTTCTTCATATATTTCATCTCCTTTTTTGTCAACTTATGCCCTTTCTCGCCATTTGATACATAAGTTAGTCTGTGCTAACACATTATACCACTTCATGTCTTAATTTTCAATAAAGCATATAAAATTTTTTGACAAAATTAGGTTTATATTTTATCCAGATACTTATATTCTTTTATCAACAATCCTATTGCAACCAGCAGTAGGGCAAGCCATACTCCAAGCACATTTCCTTTTAATAAAACAGGGAGTATAAGAACTAAGGGGATTACAAGGGCAAGCTGCCTTAACACTACCAGAAAGCCCGCCTGTTTTGCCTTGCCGAGTGCCTGAAAATAAGTAACTACCATAATTAACAGTCCGTAGGTAGGAAAAATGCAGTACAACAGGCGAAAATTGATAAGCCCCTCCGATACTGTCGCCTGATTTGTAATAAAAGCGGATAAAATTTGTGCGGGAAAGGCTTCAATTATTATAAAGAAAAATCCTGCAAGGCAGGTAGAACCTACAATAAACACATTAGTCAGCTTTTTAACCCTTGCATACTGTTTTGCTCCGAAATTTGTCCCTACAGCCGGCTGCATTCCCTGACTCATGCCCCAAATCGGTACAAAAGCAAGCTGCAACACCCTTTGTGCCGCTCCCATCAGTGCAATTTGAGTTTCTCCGCCGAAACGCACTGCGGTGTTATAAACAACGGTCATTTGAACGAGCATCATAACCTGCATAAACATTGCACTGACACCCACCGAAAAAATTTCGGGCATCAGATCTTTAGCCGGTTTTATTCCATTTAAATGAACAACGGGACTTTTTTTCAAAAAATAATATATGGTAATCAATGTCTGTATCAGCTGTGAAATTACAGTTGCTATTGCTACCGCCTGTGGACCACGATAAGGAAGCAGCAAAATAAATATCGGATCCAATATGATATTTAAAATTGCTCCTGCCGCCATTATTCCCATGGCGGTACCCATACGTCCCTCCGCTCTGATAACCATATTTGCAGCCTGCATAAAGTTTACAAATATAGAGCCCAAGTAAACGGTTCTCAAATATATAACACCCATCTCAAAAATCTCTCCCTGTGCACCGGAGAGCTTAAGGAATACGGGTGCAAATATTATGCCTATAATCATCACAAATGCGGACAGTAAAATTACTAAAAATGTCAGATTTCCCATGATTTTATCGACTGTTTTTTGATCCTTATTCCCAATCGCACGAGAAAGAATAGATCCCGAGCCGATACCCAAAAGTACGGCTATTGCATTATTTATCAGCACGAACGGAGATGCAGCCGATACCGCACTCATCGCATTTGTACCCACCATTTGACCCACATAAATAGAATCCACAAAGGCATATAGCCCCACCACCAGCTGTCCCAAAATAGCAGGCAGACTAAGACTTACCATAAGCCTCCATGGGTTTTGTGTCAGCAATTTATCCCTTACGTCCATTTAAATATCCTCCTTTAAATTTAATCTCAAATTATTCACGAAATATCACCCCATAGTCACACAAATGTCATCTTCCCGCTTGCACAGATTAATTCTATAATCACAACAGGCGGCTGTAAATTCTTCATCATGGGTAATTACTAAAATCGTTTTCCCTTTCTTTACCGCCTGCCTCAATTCTTCCGCAATCAGGCGCATATTTCTTCCGTCCAAGCCGCTGGTAGGCTCATCAAGAATCAATATGTCTTTATCAGAAATTAACGCACAGGCAACCGCAAGACGCTGTTTTTCTCCTCCTGACAGAGCTTGCGGATGAGCGTCCTTATAAGCATATAATCCCAGATGTTTAAGTATCTTTTTAATCTCCTCCAACTTTTCCGCATCGTACTCAGCATTTAAAAGGAGTTCTTCCGAAACATTACCGGTGAAGAGCTGTGTTCCCATATCGTTTGAACAGTAGTAAATCAGCTTTGTCAGTTCGGAGCGTTTCCGCTTTTTCTCATCAATATATATTGAGCCTTTATGGACATGAGTTAAACCGCTTAAAGCAAGTGAAAGCGTTGTTTTGCCGATACCGTTATATCCGGTTAAAGCCGTGATATAGCCTTTATTAAAGAAAAGTTGCAGATTTTTCCATATCTGTTTTTGACCTTTTCTGCATGATATTTCATTTGCTTCTACAGCCACAGGCAGTTCCCGATTCGGAAAAGGCAGAGCACGAACATTTGATTTAATTTGTCTTCGTAATCCGAGTCTATCTCTTTCCTCGTCATTCATTGCATAAAATTCCGTTGATGTATATTCTTTCGTTATCTTACCGTCTGCCATATATACATATCTGTCAGCAACATTACTAATCCAGTCAAGACGATGTTCGGCAATAATCAGAGTATGTCCGTCGGTCTTTAGTTCTAAAAGAGCCTTGCCGAGCTCTCTTATTCCCTCCAAATCCAAATTTGCCGTCGGTTCATCAAAGACGAGCACCGGCGGATACAAAGCATAGACGGAAGCTATTGCCGTCCGCTGTTTCTCTCCTCCCGAAAGAACATCAAGCGGGGTATTCCTCAAATATTCCAAACCCATTTTACAAATGGCGTTATCTGTTCTCTGTAGGATTTCCTCTTTAGAAAAACCGTAATTTTCACAGGCAAAAGCAACTTCTCCGGCAAGTTCCGAGGAGAAAAACTGACTGCCCGGATCTTGAAATATGCTTCCTACAAGCTTTCCCGTTTCATAAAGCGGCATCTCTGAAATTTCCTTATCCTTAATATATATCTTTCCTGACTTTAACCCTGAGTAATATTCCGGAGCGAGTCCGTTTATAAGACGGGTAACTGTTGTTTTTCCACAACCGGATTCTCCTATTAACACAACACATTCCCCTGTGCCTATTGATAAATTTATATTATCCACACCTTGCTCACCGTTCTCATATCTGAACGAAACATTTTCCATTTTTATCATACCAAAGCTCCTCCAAGCAGCAGGCAGGTAACAGTAATAATGAACCAAATTATCATAACAATCAGATCGGATATCCTCATCTTTTTTTCATAATAACTGCCCCTGACTACCGGACTTTGTGCCCCTCTTGCAACTGCAGAAACCGAAAGTCTGTCCGCTATCATCAGTATTCTGAAAAGAAAAGGAATCAAAACATATTCACAAGTGGCTATAGGATATCTAATCATGTGTTTTGGGGTTGTTAATCCTCTGTTTTTCATTGAAAGCCATATCTTTTTTAATTCCGATCTCATAGTCGGAAAAAAGCGAAAAATTACAAGCAATCCTAAAATAAATGGGGTCGGTGCATGAATTTTACTGAAAAATGCAGATAACTCCCCAGGTGGTGTCGTAAGTAAATCCCACGAAATCAAAATAATCGGAGAAAGACTCCAAAACATGAGCACATTAAACTCTGAAAATACGAACATGTGAAATCCGTGATATCTTATTGCATGCAGCAAGATTCCAAGAACCGTATAAAACAGTCCGTAAGAGCGGAGTATACTGTATTTTTTCTGAACGGCAAGCTGTAAAAAGCAAATTAAGGTGAGAAATAAGCTAAGTATTACGGATTTTCCAAAAGATACGGTTATAAGAGCACAAAGAAACACCCATAGTTTTGCAGGAACCGCTAAATAAAATCCTACCATTACAATAATTCCGCTTTTTTAAAATGCCTGTTCATCAATTTAATTCCGATCAGACTTCCGAAAAATCCCGAAACCGTGGTGAAAAATAAAATAAAAACAATCCATTTCGGTTCTGTAAAATAATATCTGTAAGAATCTATATAGCTCTGCTCCATACCGCTTTGTACTGCAAAATCATAATAAGTCTTCCAAAAAAACCAAATCGGCAAAAAGTTTACTCCGTTATATAAAAGGCTTGCCGTTGTCCATGAGGCTATGATTTGATTTTTCTTTCTGTCCTGTATATTCTTCCACAAAATTATTTCGCATATTGCTCCGAGCAGAATAAAAAACGGCAAAAGATACCAGTTTCCCATCATAAGATAAAGAATTCCTATAATTGCCATATATATAAATGTGACAAAATGTTTTTTTACCCGATATAAAAGCAGACAATATACCGGAGCACAAAGAAACATGGTAAAACCTATAGATAGGGTCATGCTTATAAAATGGTTCGCCATGCACACCATATTTACAGCAAATTGTATAGCAATAAGCACTGCACTGAGTAACACCGCAGTTATTACATCTTTTATTTTCCATTTATTTTTTTCGTTCATTTCAATTCCCTCATTATATTTTCTCTCCTATCTTCCAGCCTATAGCTTCTTTTCTGATATTCACAAACCGCCTGTAAATCCCCTCTTTAGCCATAAGCTCCTCATGTGTTCCTCTCTGAGCGATTCTTCCGTCATCTATCACAAGAATTTGATCCGCTTTTCTGACGGTATTTAATCGGTGTGCAATGATAATCAAAGTTTTGTCCTTGGTCAGCTCATCTATTGCCCTCTGTAATTCCATTTCATTTTCAGGGTCTACACTTGCAGTTGCCTCATCTAAAACTACAATCGGTGCATCTTTCAGTATTGCCCTTGCTATGGAGATACGCTGTTTTTCTCCTCCCGATAAGGTAGCTCCGCTCTCTCCTACTCGTGTCTGATAGCCATTAGGAAGCGAAGATATAAAATCATGGCAGCAGGCTTTCTTAGCCGCAAGAATTACCTCGTCCATTATCGCATTCGGTTTTCCGAATTTTATGTTGTTTTCAATCGTATCCTCAAATAAATAAACCTGCTGAAATACTATAGAAAAATTTTTCAAAAGGCTGTCACAGGTGTACTCCTTTACATTGATACCGCCGAGCAAAATTTCACCCTTATCCACATCCCAAAACCTTGCAATCAGACTGCAAAGAGTGCTCTTTCCTGAACCTGATGAGCCTACAATGGCACAACTGCTTCCCTGTTGCACCTTAAAGCTCACATCATGTATGACTTCTTTGTCATCATAAGAAAAAGACACATTTCTAACCTCAATATCATAACAATCAGGAACAATTTCTCTGCCGTTCTCATCTAAAAGCGGTATTTCAGAAATTTCCTCAAGCCTGTTTAATGAGGCATCCACCACCCTTGCCACAGCCGCCACGCTTCCCGCAAGCTCCACCGTAGAGTAAATCATAAAACTTGCCACCATTAGCAGCAGGCACTTTGAAGCGGTAATTTCTCCTTTAATCAAAAGATAAGGTACAACAATTAATATAGCAGCCCGTATAAACTTAAATGCCATTTGAAAAACGGCTGCAAGTCCTGAAAATACTCTTTCTAAAACGATATTTGCTTCCGCACTTTCATAAATGGCTGAATCCACCGCTTTTCCCGACCGTTCATAAAGCCCGAACGCTTTTA
The DNA here is from genome assembly GCA_963544785.1 of uncultured Lachnospiraceae bacterium. Lineage (GTDB taxonomy): Bacteria > Bacillota > Clostridia > Lachnospirales > Lachnospiraceae > CAUUFM01. The sequence goes on from CAUUGW010000049.1 coordinate 8,994, forward strand.
CCACTCCCATTCCCTGAATATATTCAAGTGTTCCGGTTACAAGCCCTGCCTGTGCCGCCTGCCTGCGTGGCGAATATTTTTCTCCCGCCGCCTGAGTTTTTTTATAAACAAAACTTGAAATTAAAAGCCCCGCAAGCATCAAAAATCCGATTCTCCACTCATAGACTAAAAGCCATAAGCCTATAATAACCGCATGCACAAACCCTCCTGCCACAGTTTCCAAAATAGTTACCGAGCTTGTTTCAAGATCATTTAATGTGGTAGTAGCGGCGGCGGTAATATCTCCAAGCCTGTACTCCCCAAAATATCCCATAGGAGCACGCTTTAACTTTTCACCAAGCTCCATACGCCAGTTGGAACACATAGCAAAACTGCCAAGAGTTCTTTGTATGGAAGATAAGTTGATAAAAATAATTTTACCGATCACGCTAAGCAACATAATTTCAAGCGATGTCCAAATGGTTCTATAAGGCATGGCATTTCCTGCAACAGATAATAATATCCCCGTTAAAACCGTTAAAATCGCCATAATAGGAAGCATCTCAAAAAACGAGTGGC
>CAUUGW010000050.1:0-9474 GCA_963544785.1 uncultured Lachnospiraceae bacterium
TTTAAATCCTCATCAAGATAAATCGGATTAACGGCTTCACTTAAAGCCCTTTTTGAAATATCGGAAGCAAGCAGCTTGTAGTCCCAACCGCTGTTTTCTCCAAAAAAATCAGTCAAAATCATTGCAAGGGTGTAAGGCTCCTGACCCGTAGAGCAACCGGCACTCCAAATACCCAGTTTTTTTACTCCTCTTTCCTTAAGATAAGGAAGTATGGTGGACTTTAAAAAATCAAAGTGTGCCGTTTCACGCATAAAATATGTGTAGTTGGTGGTCAGCTTGTTGATAAGCGTATCTATAGCCTCATTATCATTGCATTTCAGTATGTAGTCAACATATTCGCTGAAGGTCTTGTAGCCGAGACTGCTTATGGTATTTGTAAGTCTGCCGGCTATCAGAACCTTTTTCTTTGATAAATCTATGCCGTATTCCTTATATATGAAAGTATACAGTTTTTCAAAATCTTCGTTTTTAATTTCAAGCATTTTTATCTCCAAAGAACAGGCAAGCTATCTGCTTGCCTGTTATAAACTTTCTAATTTATCTAATTAATACTTCGCAGTTGAACATTTGAAGAACAACTCCGTCATTTAGTGAAATCATTCCGCTGATCAGCTCATTGGGGTTGTTATTGCAGTTAGCTATTGCTTCAGCATCAACATCAATTACCTGTGAAACGGAATCTACGGTAATACCTATAGGATTTTCATCTATTTCAAGTATGATTATGCACTTTGTGGAACCGTCATCCTCAAGAGGGGGTTTTCCGGTCTTCATTCTTGTATCAATGATAGGTATTACCTGACCTCTTAGGTTTATAATTCCTTTTATAAAAGGAGGAACTATCGGAAGAGTTGTAATACTGTGGTTTGTAATAATTTCCACAACATACTCCGTGCTGATTCCAAGTAATAAACCGTCTGATACGAATGTCAAAATTCTTTCATTATTAACGACTTTTTTGGCTACTCCAAGAATGTCTTCAGTAGCAAGTGCGGTATCTTCCGCTTGCATTATCTCGCTCATTTATCCATACCTCCCAATTACATAATATCCGCAATGGCGGAGTTATGTAGACTGACTATATCAAGAATAATACTTATTGTGCCGTTTCCAAGGATTGTACAACCGCTTATGCCGTAATCCTTAACATTGAATTGGTTCACATAAGGCGGAAGCGGTTTTACCACTACCTGATGTTCTCCTAAAAGCTCGTCAACGAACAGACAGCAGGATCTGTCGCCCGCCTCTACCCAGATAAGTATTCCATCTTCAAGATCCGTTACCTGTGTTTCTATTCCATATAATTCGTGCAGACGAACTATAGGATAAAAATCATCCATACATTTTATCAGCTCATTCTTTCTTGAATCATAGATAATCTCCGAAGACTTGGCTTTAAAGGATTGTCTGATATTGGCTATAGGGATTGTAAATATGGAATTGCCCACGGCTATTTCCATTCCGTCAACTATAGCCATTGTCAATGGTATTTTAAGTGTAGTGGTGGTACCTACTCCCAATTCGGAAGAAAGAGATATATTTCCTCCTACCGACTCGATGTTCTTTCTAACAACATCCATTCCCACACCTCTGCCTGAGAACTCGGTAACCTGCTCGTTGGTGGAAAATCCCGGCATCATTGTAAGCATAAGAGCCTCTTTTACAGTGTACTCGCTCCTCGGCTTTACTAAAATACCGTTTCTTTCAGCCTTATCAAGAAGCTTTTCAGGATCCATACCTCCGCCGTTATCTTTGATGGAGATGATTACCTCGCTTCCGGTATGTGTAGCCGACAGTATTATTTCAGCCTGTTCAGTCTTGCCCTTGGCAGCTCTTTCATCCGGCATCTCTATTCCATGATCCATGGAGTTTCTGACTATATGCATAAGCGGGTCGCCTAAGTTGTCGACTATGGTTTTATCTACTTCCGTATCCGCTCCTATTAATGTAAGTATTGCATTTTTTCCAAGCTTCGCATTCATATCACGGACGATACGATTCATCTTTTGGAACACTCCCGATACGGATACCATTCTTAGCGACATCGCAATATCCTGAAGATTATCCGTAAGCTGTCTTAGCTGTCTTGCGGATTTTGTGAAATTATCAAGCTTTAAGCCCTCCAAATCCTCAGATGCCGTAACCATAGACTCGGTAATTACTATTTCACCGACTATTGCCATCAGATTATCAAGCTTTGACAGATTTACATTTATAAGGCTTTGCTTAACCGGACCGCCACCGCCTGTTGAATTGTTATCTGATGCGGCAGGTTTTGTTTTTGCAGGCTTTGTCTGCGTGGGAGCGGCAGCCAACGTTGCCTCCGTACCGCTTATCATTTCTGCGGAGGGATTCGGTTTTTCTTTCTTTTCTATCAGTTCATAGCTTTCAACATTTCCCGATTGAGGGAGTTGAGCAATACATTTTTGAGCCTCATCTTCACTTTCAAATGAAAGAAACAGACCGTCTTTAATAATCTGACCGGCAGTATCCGGATTTGTTTCTATATCTGTCGGGGAAAAATTGAATTTCAAATCAATATCCTTTAATGCGGTAGTTAAGACAAGGGCTCTTAAATTTTCCATTCCTATACCGTGCTCAAAGAATATTCTTATAAAATATTTGCCTTCAATATCGGGGAGCTTTGTTTCATCTGTATCTTCTTCGGTTTTAGCAGGTGCATTTTCATCCTTTACGGTGTCTTCGGAATTGTCGGCCGCTCCGGAAATACGGTTCAGCAAGCTGTTTATTCCTTCGATTTGTTTTTCAACACCGATGTCAAGAGGTTCGTCCTGTTCTACCTTTTCAACGCCCAATCTTAGAGCATCCGTAGACTCGAACATCATATTAAATAAGTCCGGACGATACTCTTCCTTGACGCTATCCATGCCATTCTCTCTAATAAAGAAGAACAAATCCTCAATACGATGTGCAATCGTAGCGATAGGGGTAAACTCCATCATTGCGGATGAGCCTTTAATTGTATGCATTATTCTAAAAATAGAATTTACATCGTTTTCACTAAAGGTGTCATTTTTTTCAGCTTCAATCATAATTTCATCAAGCTGCTCTAAGAGAGAGTTAGTCTCAAAGAGATAAGTGTCTAACATACTTTCCATTGCTTTATTCATCTTTACCTATCACCTCTCAAAAAAACTTTATAAATATTCAGTTGAATATATCAACCTATAATGCTATTATATTACCATACTTTTTAATTAAATACCATATATAATTTGAAAAAACATTGAAATAAAACTTTGAGAGGTAATTATGGCTAATATTTTAAATATTTTGCCCCCGAGTTTGGGCAATGCGGATCTGACCGCCAAGAATCCCGGAAGCAGCAATTTAGCAATGGATCCTACTATAAAAAATCCGGTAGATATAAACAATATAGTAAGAGCCGATCAGAAAAATCAGGGAGAGAATAATATGGAGCAAAGAGAAAAGCTGTCTCCGGACTCCAATTATGCTACATTTTTAAAGAGTGTTCAAGCCTACGGAGATTTATCTCCGGTAATGACAAAAATGTTTTTTGTGGGGCTTGCCAATATTGTGGATTCCGGTATAAGAGAAAATTTTGCAACCGAGATTGCAAATTATTTAAATATGTCTAAGATGTCCCCTACGGAACTTGCCGCATTTATAAAAGAACAATTATCGGCAGGCACAAAATTTTCGGGCGTTTTATTTGATACATTAAGGCAGGGAATGTATTATAGTGATACGCCGGCTTTAAGAACACAAATATTGGAGTTTGTAAGAACGCTTGATAATATGAATTCCGGAAGACATCTCCTTGAAACTATGAAACAGGAGCTTAACAACATAGGAGAGGGAATGTTCAAGACACAGAGGCAGACCTTGGAAGAGGCGGTTTTAAAGATGGATTTTAAGGCGGCAGTGGGAGATGTGGAGCATAATTCCCAAATTCTGAAGCAGGAAATAGTGCCTTTGCTTAAATCATACATAAAGCAGACCGGTGATATGGGTATGATAAGAGAGCAGATTTCTCTTCTGACATATAATATATCCAGGTATGAAAGCGGCGGAATCGACAGAGCCTCCGTTCTTTTCAGAAGACTTATGGGCAACAGGGACATTGCGGCAAGATTTGAAAAAAATTTCCAAAATCTTAATTGGAAGGATATGAATATCGCCGATTTTTTAAAGGCATACAGCAGCAAGTCAGAGGGAGAACAGGTAAAAAGATGGAGCGACAGCTTTTTAAATATAATGGAAAAGGCTATAAAGGGTGAAGCGGGGAGTGATAACAGACAGGTTTTTGAAAACATTATGACCTCAATTTTAGTGAATCAAAGTGTGTATATGCCCTTGCTGCATCTGATGATACCCGTTGAGATTTATAATACCAAGATGTATTCGGAGATGTGGATAGATCCCGACTGCGAGGGCGACGGAGTGGATTCGGAGAAGAGGAAATCAAGACTTTTGATAAAGTTCGATATAGAAGAGGTGGGTTTTTTCGATTTAATATTGGAGTATTCTCAAAACAATGTAGATGTGGCACTTTTATATCCTGAAAATCTTAAAAAGATGGAGAGTGAATTTAGAAAAGGTCTGATGGACATATTAAGGAAGCATGATTTGAATTACAGTTCGGTGTCATTGCAAAAAGCATCTGCGCCGGTTACAATATCGGAAGTTTTTCCGAAAATCTATGAAAGGAGGAACACGGTAAATGTCAGAGTTTAATCAGATGATGAACAAGAAAGCGGTTGCACTTAAATACGATGAGCAAAAAAACATTGCTCCTGTAATCGTGGCTACTGGAGCGGGGCATTTGGCTGAAAAAATAATTGAGGTGGCAAATGAAAACAAGGTGCCCGTCTATGAGGACAATTCACTGGCATCCGTTTTATCAAGGCTTGAGCTTGGAAGCAATATTCCTATAGAGCTCTATGAGGCGGTGGTGGATATTTATGTGTTTTTCTTAAAATATTCTCCCAAGGCAAAGGATGCTATAGAAAAAGCGAGTGTCGATAAAATTTCCACATCCGACAGAATTGAAAATAATGAGAATAAAACGGTTGAACCTGAAAACAGGTCCGAGGATAAACAGAGCGAGGATACCGAAAGTATAGAATATAAGACCAGACAATTATTAAAGGAATTGGAGCTTGGGGATGACGGACTTGCAGATGGTGGCTCAAATAAAGCGATTCCTTGGTTGCCGGATGAATTTTAATATAAAGGGGTATATTCAAAATTATGGAAAATTCTACAAAAAGACAAAACAGGTCTAAGCCTTTAAATAAAAAAAATTCAAGCAATAAACTTAAGAAAAATATAAAGAACGGACATACCGGAGTAAAAAAAGAAAAATATAATCCTGACGAGCTGATTTTTGCCTTGGATATCGGAACGCACAGTGTAATAGGAATGGTCGGTATAAAAAGGGAAACAAGGGTAGAAATAATAGAGATAGCGGAAAAATCATATCCGGTAAGGGCTATGATAGACGGACAGATCCAAGACATTGATATGGTATCGAGGACGTCTTCAGAAATTAAAGAGCGGCTTGAAAGGTCATTAAATATAAAACTTAAAAATGTGTTTGTGGCGGCGGCGGGAAGAACGCTTAAAACCGTTGAAAACAACTATGTTCATATATTGGATGAACCTATGTTTCTTGATGATGATCTGATTACAAGGATAAATTCAAAGGCGATACAGGAGGCGGAAAAGGTATTTAATGAGTCATTAAATGCCGGTGAAAACGGAACTGATGATTATTATTTATCGGGATATTCAATTTCAGAATACGTCTTGGACGGCTATCCTATGCCCACATTAAAGGAACACCACGGAAAGGTGATAGAGGCTAAAGCGATTGTCACTTTTTTACCCCGAGAGGTGGTGGAAAGCCTTTATACCGCTACGGCTAAAATAGGTCTTGATGTATCGGGACTGACGCTTGAGCCGATAGCGGCTATGAATGCGGTAATCCCAAGCAGTATAAGACTTTTAAATCTTGCGCTGGTGGATATCGGAGCGGGCACATCGGATATTGCAATTTCAAGGGACGGCTCCGTGGTCGGATATACTATGGTAACCGTAGCAGGTGATGAGATTACCGAAACAATAATGAAAAAACTGCTGGTGGATTTTGAAATTGCCGAAGATCTTAAGATTAAGATGGAAGATTTTGATGATGCCGAAATTATAAGCTATCAGGATATTTTATGTATGGATCATGAGATAACAATAGGTGAGCTTAAAAACAGTATTTCAGATGCGGCAACGGATTTGGCAAAACAAATATCCGATGCAATAATCGGAATAAATAAAACATTGCCCTCAGCGGTATTTTTGGTGGGAGGGGGCAGCAAATTGTCGGGGTTTGCCGAAACTCTTGCAAAGACCATGGGAATGGATAAGGCAAGGGTCGCACTTGGCGGAAACAATTTTGAAAAGACCGCATTTTCTAAAAAATATGATATAAAAATACCCTCCTATGCCACATGCCTCGGAATAGCGGTATCTGCAAGCTTTGATTCAAACAAAGAAGGTTTTTTCATAAGATTAAACGGGAAAAAATGCAGATTATTCAGAACAGGTGCGATTTCCGTGTTTGATATTCTTTTGATGAACGGCTACAGCCATAAGGATCTGTTCGCAAGAAGAGGGGAGAGCGTTACGGTAAATTATAACGGTCAGAAAAAGACGTTTTTTGGAGAACTGTCAGAGCCTGCCGTAATAAATGTAAACGGAGAAGAAGCCAAGCCTACCACGGTTTTAAAAGTTTCCGACAATATAAACTTTATTCCGGCAAGGCAGGGAAAGGCTGCAAGGGTGTTTTTGCGTGATTTAATAGGGGATTTTAAGACGAATTGCTTTAATGTGTATGTAAATAATACGGAATATTCAGCCGGAAGCTTTATCTGTCTTGACGGCAGAAATATTACAAATGATGATGAGCTTGATATGGAGCTTTATAATAACTGTAATGTCAGTATGAAGAAGATATTCAATTTAGATGAACTTTCCAAATATTACGGGATAAAGGGTAAGCTTCATATAGACGGAAAAAATGATGACGTTTTATACGCCGATTGTATAATTATAAGCGAAGAAATGCCTGATAATGTGTCTTCCGTTCCCTTGGCAAAAATAGAAGTGCAAAGCATCCCTGTGAATGTACCTGATGTTGTATCCACAGAAACAAATGCAAGAATGATTAAATTTTTCTTAAATGGCAGTGAGCTTTTATTGCCTGAAAAAAGTGAGGGAAAGCCATATATTCTAAGTGATATGTTGATACATACGGGCTTTGATTTCAAAAATGTAAAAGGAAGCTTTATCACTCTTGTAAACGGAGCCGAGGCAAGCTTTACCACACCGCTTAAGAACAGCGACAGAATAACAATCAGTATAGAGGAATGAAAAATGTCACAAGCAGATAAGATTTTTAAAAATATGTGTACGGATATACTTAACAACGGAACGGACACAAGGCTTGAAAGGGTCAGACCTAAATGGGCTGACGGGAAAGAAGCATATACAATCAAAAAATTCGGTGTAATAAATCGTTATGATTTAAGACGGGAATTTCCGGCGATAACACTTAGAAAGACTGCCATAAAAACAGCCACAGATGAGATTTTATGGATTTGGCAAAAAAAATCAAATAATATAAAAGATTTAAAAGGGAACATCTGGGACGAATGGGCTGATAAAGACGGTTCTATAGGACTTGCCTACGGTTATCAGATGGGAGTAAAGCACAGGTATAAGGAGGGAATGTTCGATCAGGTGGACAGGGTCATATATGATCTTAAGAACAACCCTTTCAGCAGAAGAATTATGACCAATATTTATGTGCATTCCGACCTTTATGCTATGAACCTGTATCCCTGTGCATATTCAATGACATTTAATGTGACGAAAGAGCAGGGAAATGACAAGCTGATACTAAATGCGGTACTCAATCAGAGATCAAGCGATGTTTTAACCGCAAACAACTGGAATGTGTGTCAGTATGCCGTACTTTTGATGATGCTCGCACGTGAATGTGATATGATATCGGGAGAGCTTATACACGTTATTGCAGATGCCCATATTTATGACAGACACGTTGATTTGATAAGAGATTTGATAACAAGGGAAGAGTTTAAAGCCCCTAAGGTCTATTTAAATCCTGAGAAAAAACATTTCTATGATTTTAATTCCGATGATATAATAATAGAAGATTATAAATGCGGAGAGCAGATAAAAAATATACCGATAGCGATATAAGGAGAGTTTATGAAACTGATAGCTGCAGTTGACAACAATTTTGCAATAGGAAATAAGGGTAGGCTCCTTTTAAGCATACCGTCAGATTTAAAAAGATTCAGAGAAATGACATTAAATAAGGTGGTGGTATTGGGAAGAAAAACCCTTGAAACCTTTCCGCAGAAAAGACCGCTTGAATTAAGGACAAATATTATTCTGTCAAGAAATAAAAATTATAATGTAAAAGGGGCAACGGTGGTACACAGTAAAGAAGAGCTGCTAAATAAACTTAAAGAATATAACACCGATGATATTTTTATAATAGGCGGAGAGTCAATATACAAGATGATGCTTGATTATTGTGACGAGGCATTCATTACAAGAATTGACTACGAATATGAGGCGGACAGCTATATGGAAGATTTGGATCACAGCAACAACTGGAGAATGACCGAAAAAGGCGGTGAACGTGTATTTTTTAATGTGCTGTTCAGCTTTGACAATTATGTAAACAGCAAGCCTAAGGAGCTTTAAAATGAGCTTTGAAATTAAAAAATACACCTTATATTCAAGAAAAATAAAAAAAAACATAGATATTGTGGTAATGTCGGATCTGCACGGACAGATCTACGGTATTGACAACAGTTTTATAAGCTCCCGTGTAGATGAAATAAATCCTGATAAGATATTTATCTTAGGGGATATGATAACGAGGCATAAATCAAGCTACAAGGCTACTTTAAGGCTTTTTGAAGATATGGCAAAATACGACTGTTATTTCATCAACGGAAATCACGAGGAAAAGATAAGGAGCATAAGCCCGAGGTTTTATAAGAGTTATATTCACAGCATTCAAAAGCTTGGAATAAGTACGCTTTTTAACAACAACGTTATCTTAAATGATTACAATTTATCAATAAACGGACTAAGATTACCGCTGTCATCCTATGTGAAATTTAAAAAATATGATTATTCTTTTTTGAAACATAAAAATATATTTAAACAGCTTGACTATATGAGGTATAATATATTATTATCACATAATCCTTATGTGGTTAAAACGAAAAACAATTTTCCCTTTGATTTGGTTTTATCAGGTCATATGCATGGAGGGGGAATAAGGTTTCCTCTTGTAGGAGCTGTGATAGGCCCTAATTTATTGCCTTTTCCAAGACTGACAAAGGGATTTTATGAACTTGAAAATACAAAATTGATTGTCAGTACCGGCTTAGG
>CAUUGW010000051.1:0-9213 GCA_963544785.1 uncultured Lachnospiraceae bacterium
ACCTCAATCACCGTTGTGGATACAACCAAATCAATCTTCTTATTTTTAAAATCTTCCATTATCTGATTTTTTTCTTTATTTGACAGCTGTCCGTGAATTCCGGCTATCCTTATATCCTTAGGAAAAGCCCTTTCAATTCTCTCTACATATTCAATTACATTTTTTAAGTTTATCTCATCATTGGCATTTATCATAGGGCATATAATGTATGCCTGATGTCCGTTTCTTATCTCCTTAATGATAAGCTTGTAGGCATCAGTCCTGTGTTCTTCAAAAATAACGGCATTTTTGACAGCTTTTCTGTTTTTCGGCAATTCATCAATTATGGAAACATCAAGCTCTCCGTAAAGAATAATAGCCAATGTTCTCGGTATAGGGGTGGCACTCATCACAAGAGTATGTATCTGTTTGTCCTTAGAAATAAGCTTAAGCCTTTGATTAACCCCGAATCTATGCTGTTCGTCAATAATCGCAAGACCTAAATTATAAAATTCCACACTGTCGGAAATTAAGGCGTGAGTTCCGATAACCAGATCAATCTCTCCATCTTTTAAGCCTTGATTTATCTTGGTTTTTTCGCTCTTTTTGGTTGATCCAGTAATAAGAGATATTTTCATATCCAATTTATTTTTTTCCGCCAAATCAAGCATATAGTCGTAATGCTGTTCAGCCAAAACCTCTGTGGGAGCCATAAAAGCTGACTGAAAACCGTTTTCAAATGCCTTAATTATAGCCAAAACCGCTACAATGGTTTTACCGCTTCCCACATCTCCCTGCACAAGCCTGTTCATCAATTTTGAACTGTTGACATCTTCACCTATTTCATCTACAACCCTTTTTTGAGCCTCGGTCAATGAAAATTCCAAATTGTTCATTACCGTTTCGGTTAATTCATTTTTTATAAATTTTTTTTTATTTATATTTTTTTTAGTATCTTTTTTCAGCTTGCTTAAATTTATCAGAAAAATAAAAAATTCATCGAATATAATTCGCCTCTTTGCCGCCTCGATTTCGCTCAAATTCTTAGCCCTGTGTATCATATAAACGGCATCACTTCTGCCGCAAAATCCGTTGGTTAATCTTATATCATCGTTTAAAAACTCGACAAATGCTTCATTTAAGTCGATATTATCAAGTACCTCCGATATTGCCTTTTCAATCATCTTGTTGTTTATCCCCTTAGCCAAAGGATAAAAAACCCTCAAATTATCCTTTACGGTATTGTACTTTTCAATAGTAAAGATTTCAGGGTGCTGCATATAAAATCTGTCCGCTCTTATTGTCACCCTGCCGTAAAACACCCGATACTCATATAAGGGTATGACGTTTTTTAAATACGGCATATTAAAAAAACTGCAAATAAAAACTCTGTCATTTTTATCAGACACATAGACATTTACGATATTCCTGTTGTTTTTGGATCTTAAGAGTTCCACCCTTTTTATCTGCCCGTAAACGGCATTTAAATCATCTGCTTTTATATTATCCACGTCCTTAAGTTCACCCATACTCACATAGCCTCTTGGAAAATGCAGCAGCAAATCTTTCACTGTTCTAATGCCCAAGGAATAAAAAAGGGATTGGCTTTTCTGTCCAATCCCCTTGACATTTATAATATCATCATTCAGCAACATAATCCATTACTCCACGGAAACCACATAATAATAAACAGGTTGTCCTCCAAAGTAAAAATCTATTTCAATATCGGGGTAGTTGGCTTTTACAAACTCCACAATAGCCGCATCCATAGAGTCATCAACATCTTTTCCCCTGTATATTGAAATAAAACCGCTGTACTCATCAACAGCGTCTTGCAGGAGACTCCCCATAGCACTTATAATACTGGGACTTGCGGAAACTATTCCATTATCTCCGATTACCATAATGTCGCCCTTTTTAATCTCCACCTTATCAATGTCCGTATCTCTCACGGCATAAGTTAAGCTGTAACTCTTTATTCTTTTAACGGCATCATACATCTCATTCCTTAATGTATCAATGTCAAGCGAATCATCTCCGGTGTAACACATCATGGCGGCGACTCCCTGTGGCAGTGTTGTACTTGGAATAACCGTAACCTTTTTGTTTTCGGTCATATCTCTTGCCTGGTTACATGCCAAAACAATATTCTTATTATTAGGGAAAACAAAAATGTTTTCAGCATTTATCCTGTCTATTCTGTCAAGAATATCCTCCGTACTGGGATTCATAGTCTGTCCGCCCTCAATTATCTCGTCACACCCCAAGTCTTTAAAAAGTGTGGAAAAGCCCGTTCCCGATGAAACCGCTATAAAACCTATCTTTTTTAATTCGCTGTCATCTTTTGACTTTGCAGATGAATTTAATTCCGACATTTTTTCGGTAAAATCGGCTTTATCATTTTCAACATATACTCCGTTTTCACCTTTTCTGAACAGGATTTCTCTATGCTCTTCTTTCATATTATCTATCTTAATACCGGTGAGTTCTCCGAATGTCAAGGCTTTTGATATCACCTTATCCGGATTGTTTGTATGTACGTGAAGCTTTATAAAAGAGCTGTCGGGCACAAATACCAAAGAATCTCCCAAAGTTTCCAGATAATCTCTAAAATCATTTAAACGAGGAGATGCGACTTTTTCCTTTAACATAACTATCATCTCGGTACAATAGCCGAATTCTATATTATTAACCTCATCATCTATCCTCATACTCGGCATAGTCTTAGCTGAATAAAGCGACAGGTCAAGCTTTATTTCTTCTCCTCTAAGTCCAAGAAGCATACCATTTAAAAAACTGACAAGTCCGGTTCCCCCTGAATCCACAACTCCAGCCTGTTTTAATATAGGAAGCAGGTTGGGGGTATTATCTAATGAGGCTTTTGCAATTTTTAAAACCTCATCTAAAAATTCGTCCATATCCGTAATAAATTCAGCATTTTCAACGGCAAAGGCTGACGCCTCATTTATTACTGTAAGTATAGTACCCTCTTTCGGTCTCATAACCGCCTTATATGCGGTATCGCACCCCTTTTTAAGAGCTTTTGCCATTATCCTTGTATCTATTTTACTCTCGTGCTTTATGACCTTGGACATTCCCCTTAATATCTGGGACAATATTACTCCGGAATTTCCTCTTGCTCCTTTTAGCGAACCCACAGCCATTCCCTCAGCAAGTGTCTTGAAATCCGGCTCATTTAATTTATTTACCTCCAGTGCCGCAGACATAATGGTCATGCTCATATTGGTGCCGGTATCTCCGTCAGGCACGGGAAACACATTTAATTCGTTAATTAAATCTTTATTCTCATTTATTGCGGCAGCTCCTGATAAAAACATTTTCTTAAACTGCTCAGAGTCAAGATATTCTATCATATATAGACTATCCTCCTAATCTATTCTATAAATGTCTTCCACATACAAGTTGATTTTTTCTATCTCTTTGCCCACATACTTTTCAACTTCATATCTCACATCCGTTGTAAGGTTTTCAAGTACGGTCTTAATGTTTACTCCATAAGATACTACTACATGAAAATCAAGCTCCAACCTGCCGTTCGGTAAATTACGCACCCGAATCCCGTTTCTAAGCTTATCTCTTTTGAAAATTCTGCCTATCCCGTCCGATACCGATGCTACCGACATTTTTATAATCCCGAAACATTTCACAGCCACATTTCCGGCATAAGAGGCTATAACAGCATTACTGATAGTTAAATTGTCTTCGCCTTGTTCTCTTCTCATACAATTACCTCCTACACTTCTATTTATCTATTATCAGCTCCATAATCCTATTACTTCTGGCAACGAAATCGGACATTTTATCAGCAGTCAATCCCTTGCAGGTTAAAAGAGCCAAGTCGTACAGCTGCTCGCAAACAAGCTTTGTATTATCATTTTTATTGTCATTAAGCAAAAACTTTACTAAAGAATTGTTGGCATTTAATACAAGGGTTTCATCATCCGCACCGAACGGCGAATTAAGATTGCCCGCCATATTATATGCTTTCATCATCTCGGCAAACCTCCTGCCCTCCTCTGAAACAGTCATAATTGCAGAAATGCTGCTGTCTTTCAGGTTCTCAAGCACCACATTTAATTCTTTTTTGTCAAGCTCTTCTCTAAATAATTCAGAGAGCTTCTTATTCAATTCCTCAAGGTTCTCAATTTTTTCATCAGACTTTGCCTTATCGGTAATATCCGAATCAACCCTTTTAAATGATATATCGTCGTTTTTTTGCTCAATAAGGGTAATGTAGGCTGTATCTATATTCCTGTCGAGTATAACCGCCGGAATGTTGTCCCTCTTGAACATATTAATATATCCTGATTGTTGCACCTCATCATTGGCATAATAAATGATAATTTTATCTTTATTATCGTTGTCTTTATTATCATTCTCCGAATTTTTGTCCAAGTCAATCCCTTGAGATTCTGCACTTATCTTCTTAAAGTCCTCAAAGCTCACAAGCTTTTTGTCCAAATCTCTGAACAATACATAGGGTTCCATCTTTTCACAGAATTTTTCATCTTTTAAACAACCGTATTTAATAAACGGATTTATGTCGTCCCAGTATTTTTCATAATTTTCTCTGTCGGTCTTACACATTCCTGATAATTTATCCGCTATCTTCTTTGCAATATAATCCGATATTTTTTGTGCAAAACCGTCATTTTGAAGAGCACTCCTTGATACATTAAGCGGTAAATCGGGACAATCTATTACGCCTTTTAACAATAACAAAAATTCGGGAATAACCTCTTTTACATTGTCAGCCACAAATACCTGTGTGTTATAAAGTTTGATTGTTCCCTCTATTGAATCATACTCGCTGTTTATTTTGGGGAAATACAGAATTCCTTTCATATTAAAAGGATAATCCATATTTAAGTGTATCCAGAATAACGGCTCCTTATAGTCATTAAAGACCTTTCTGTAAAATCTCTTATATTCATCATCTGTACAGGCGGACGGGCTTTGAGTAAATAAAGGCTTGGTATCATTTACAGGATACTCTCTCTTAACTATCTTTATATCAACCCTTGCAGGTGACACCTCCACCATCTTCTTCACGCCGTCTTCTTCTTTTTCTTCAAGCTTCGCCTCTACATTTATTTTTTCTATTACCTTATCTGTATCCTTCAGGTCCTCTTCTCTAATCGTTTCATACTCTTGCGGTGCATTTTCCTTTGAAAAATATATTTCATAGGGCATAAATGAACAATACTTGTCAAGTACCTCTTTTACTCTGTATTCATTGGAAAACTCCAAGCTGTCATCGTTTAAGAAAAGAGTTATGGTAGTACCCACGGTTGTTTTATCGGATTCATCAATCTCATATTCTATACCGCCGTCGCACTCCCAATGTACCGCTTTTGACCCCTCTTTATAAGACAGTGTATCAATACTCACCCTTTTAGCTACCATAAATGCTGAGTAAAATCCCAATCCGAAATGTCCTATTATCTGATCCTCGGTAGCCTTATCTTTATAATTTTCCAAGAACTTCGTTGCACCTGAAAATGCTATCTGAGTGATATATTCCACTACCTCATCTTCCGTTAAGCCCAATCCGTTGTCTGAAAACTTTATAGTGCCGTTTTCTGCACTTATCTGTATGTCTATTCTTTCTTTATAGCCATCATCAAAGGTATATTCTCCTATTAGTGACAGTTTTTTCAGCTTTGTGATGGCATCCGACGCATTGGATACAAGCTCTCTTACAAAAATATCGTGATCTGAATAGAGCCATTTTTTAATCACAGGAAAAATATTATCGCTATTAATTGACAAATTACCTTTTTTCATCTTATTCACCTCTTAAATTTATTAATATTCGGGAAATATTAGAACTATAGTATATACTTTTTTTTAAAAATCGTCAATCCTTGGGTTTCGGCATTTTAAAAATCAGCTGTGGTTTATAAATTTTAGATTAAACCGATTGACAATATCTCCGACTTATGATATTATTCGCAATGTAAAAATTATTTTTTTATTTTTATATTACTTGCCGGTGTGTCGGAATTGGCAGACGAGACAGACTCAAAATCTGTTATCCGCAAGGGTGTGTGGGTTCGAGTCCCACCACCGGCACTGCTTAATTTCAATTTTTAATCATTTACTTTTACTTGTAAAAAATAAAAGTTTTAAAACAGATTTAACTTTGATAGTTAGCTGAATTTGCCTATATTAAAAGTTTACTTTCATATAGTCAAATTCAGCTAACTATCTTTGTAATTATTCATAGCAAAAACATCTCCCATTCAAATAATTTGATTGGAGATGTTTTTTTGTTTAATAAAAATATGGAATTAAAACCCGAATTAGTGTATAATTGTGTAATTAATGAAAACTATTTAAAAAAATGTAGGTTAACGATGATAATGAATTTAAATAAAACAGGTAGAAATTATAAAAGAGAGGACAGTGTAATAAGGATAGGAAACACCTCCATAGGAAAGGGTGAATTTCAAATCATAGCCGGTCCCTGCTCAGTTGAATCAAAAGAACAAATTCTTAAAATATCAACCTCACTTAAATCTATGGGAATTAAAATCTTGCGTGGAGGAGCATTTAAACCCCGCACCTCTCCTTATGATTTTCAGGGACTTAAAAATGAGGGCATAAGGCTTTTATCGGAGGCAAAAAAACGGACCGGTCTTTTAATCGTATCGGAAGCTATGGGAATAAACGAACTTTCATTATTCGATGAAATTGATATAGTTCAGGTGGGTGCAAGAAATATGCAAAATTTTGAGCTTTTAAAAGCCCTCGGAAGAATAAATAAGCCGATACTGTTAAAAAGGGGCTATGCCAACACAATATACGAATTATTGCAAAGTGCCGAATATATTATGTCGGAGGGAAACGAAAACATAATATTATGCGAAAGGGGTATAAGAACATTTGAAACCGCTACCAGAAATACCCTTGATCTTTCAATAATCCCCGTAATAAAAGAACTGTCCCATCTGCCAATCATAGTAGATCCGAGCCACGCAACCGGAAAATCGGATTATGTCGCCCCTATGGCTATGGCTGCCACGGCGGCAGGCTGCGACGGTTTGTTGATAGAAGTACATAATGACCCGAAATCCGCTCTAAGTGATGCAGAACAGGCTTTAGATCTGCAGGAATTCTCGCAGCTTTATAAAGACGTGAACACAATAAGAAACTGTATTAATAAATAACATGGAAAATTTAATTTTAAACAACGAAAAAACAAATATTGTCTTTTTTGACAGTCTTGATGAGATTGTATGCTTTTTAAATGCCTTAAACTCTAAAAAAATAATGCTGCTTACCGATAATATATTAGGCAGTATTTATTTAAATAAAATACTTGAATTATTAAAAGACACGGATATAAGGCTGTTTACCCACATAGTAAAATCAGGAGAGGAACATAAAAGCATATATAATGTATTGGACATTGTAGAAGATTTACATAAAAATGATTTTTCAAGATCAGACTACATAGTAGCCTTAGGCGGCGGAGTCTTATGTGATATGACCGCTCTTGCAGCAAATCTTTATATGCGAGGTATGAAGCTGATACTGATTCCCACTACCCTGCTTGCAATGGTAGATGCCGCTATAGGGGGGAAAACCGCCGTAAACTCAAAACACGGTAAAAATCTTATCGGAACATTTTATCAGGCAGATGATATACTTATTTATAAGGGCTTTTTAAAAAGCCTTGACGGCACGGATATTTCCTGTGGAATTGCCGAAATAATAAAATATGCCTGTATAAGCGAAGAATACATAATAGAGCTTTTAAAGAAAAGTATAAAGGTTCAAAACTCAAAGCATATAATTGACTATAATAAAATAGACCTATTATTAAAAGAATGTATAAAAATCAAACTGAAAATAATACAAAACGACCTGTATGACAAAGGAATCAGAAATGTTTTAAACTTGGGACACACTATAGGACATTCTATTGAAAAAAAATCAAACTATTCCATACCGCACGGAGCTGCGGTCGCCATAGGTCTGTCATTTATCGGAAAACTGTGTCTTGATAAAGGGATAGCTAAATCAGAAAGCTACAACACATTGATAGAATGTTTAAAATGCTATATGCTTAAAATAGATCTGCCGTTTGACATAGATGAGCTTATCCCCTATATCTTAAGGGATAAGAAGAACAGCGGTGAAAAACAAACACTTATTTTGTTTGAAGATTTTGGAAAATGCAGAATAGAAAAAATAAACAAAAATTTGTTATACAAATATTTAACTGAATAGATGAATATAATAATTAAAAAAAGTACACTAAAAGGCAAAGTATCTGTAATTTCATCGAAGTCACATCTGCACAGGGCATTAATTGCAGCCTGCTTTTCAGATAACAAATGCAGAATCTTTTGCAACAATAATTCCGATGATATTTCGGCTACTGTAGATATGCTTAAAACCCTCGGAGCAAAGATTAATAAAACGGATAACTGCATAGATGTTACTCCGACAGATAGATGCCTGTTATTGGGTAAAATCAAATCCGGTCATAAATTTATGTTTTATTGCAGACAAAGTGCCTCAAGCCTTAGATTTTTTATAGCCATATCAGCTATTTTAGGGCTTAATTCCTGTTTTATTTTAGAACACTCTTTAAGAAAAAGAAAAATAGACAGCATCTATGATTTTTTGACTGAAAATAAAATAAACCTGACAGTTGACGGTGAAATGATCAGTATAAACGGCAAAATAAAGGCTGATGAATTAATAATAGATGCAAGCCTATCCTCACAATTTTTAAGCGGTATACTCTTAGGTGCAGCCATAGTCGATAAGGAGATAAGAATAAGGGAAAGCAACGGCAACAAAACAGTATCAAAAGGCTATGTTTTAATGACACTGAGGGTTCTTGAGGATTTTGCGGTAAAGGTTATCTGTGAAAAAAACTGTTATATCAAGCCGAAAAACATCACTTATAGAAATAATTTCGGCGAATATCACATTGAAAGTGATTTTTCAAATCTCGGATTTTTTCTTGCACTTAAGCTACTTTCAGGGAAAAACGACATAATAATAGAAAACTTACCTGAAAATTCCATACAGCCCGACAGTATTATAGTGGACATAATTAAAAAAATGGAAATACCGTCATTTAAAGACAAGCCCTCAAATAAAGCCGTACCTATAAAACCGATAAGCTTTGATATAATTAATAATCCCGACCTGCTGCCGGTACTTGCGGTCTTTTCAGCCTTTGCAAACGGT
>CAUUGW010000052.1:0-8996 GCA_963544785.1 uncultured Lachnospiraceae bacterium
GTATGCTCTTAGCCGATTATTTGGGCGTTCAGTTTGTGGACACAAAAGATATTGTGCTTTTTGATGAAAGAGGAAATTTATTAAGCGAAGAAACCGGCGAGCTTATTTACAACAGGTTAAAGGATATTGATTATGCGGTTATACCCGGTTTTTACGGTTCAAATAAATTTGACGGAAAGATAAAGACATTTTCAAGAGGCGGATCCGACATCACCGGCTCTTTGGTTGCAAAGGCGGTAAATTCCGACATCTATGAAAATTGGACAGATGTATCGGGCGTATTGGTGGCTGATCCACGCATTATAAGCAATCCTGAAAAAATTGATGTGATTACTTATACGGAGCTTAGAGAATTGTCATATATGGGTGCTACGGTTTTGCATGAGGACGCTATTTTCCCTGTAAGGACTGCCAATATTCCCATTAACATAAAAAACACTAATGCGGTGGACAACCCCGGGACTATGATAGTGTCCAACACCTGTCAGATGCCTAAGTATACGATTACCGGAATTGCAGGAAAGAAAAATTTTGTATCTATCAGTATTCAAAAAGAGAAGATGAATAATGAGATAGGCTTTGTAAGAAAAGTATTACAGGTTTTTGAGGAACACAATATTTCTATTGAGCATCTGCCATCCGGAATAGACACATTTTCCGTGTTTGTAAAACAGGAAGATTTTATGAAAAATGAGCAGTCCATTCTGCACGGAATAAATAAGGCGGTAGCACCTGATCTGATTGAGCTTGAACCCAACATTGCTTTGATAGCGGTGGTAGGAAGAGGTATGAAAGCAACAAGGGGAACATCTGCAAGAATTTTTTCAGCTTTGGCTCACGCAAGAATAAATGTGAGAATGATAGATCAGGGTTCAGGTGAGATGAATATTATTGTCGGTATAGAAAATGGTGATTTTGAAGCGGCAATCAGGGCTATTTACAATATTTTCGTGGTAGTACAGTTATAAAAAAGGAGCTTTTATGAACAGGCTTTTATTAATTGACGGACTCAGTGTATTAAACAGGGCTTTTTATGCCATGCCGAAATTCACGGATTCAAGCGGCAGCCCCACCGGAGCGTTGCTCGGCTTTGTAAATATTTTGCAAAAAGCGGTACAGGAAGAAAAACCCACTCATATAGCCGTGGCATTGGATGAGCGTTCGCCAACTTTCAGGCACAAGCTTTTTGACGGTTATAAGCAGACAAGAAGTCCTATGCCTGATGATTTAAGAGAACAGGTTACCGGATTAAAGGATCTGCTTGGTGCTATGAAGCTCAATACATTAAGCATTGCAGGTTTTGAGGCTGATGACATTATCGGAAGTTTGAGCAAAAAATTTGTTGAAGACAGTGACATCATTATATTATCAGGGGACAGAGATCTTTTACAGCTTGTAGATGAGCATATTTTCGTAAAGCTACCTAAGACTGTAAAGGGGCAAAGCATAGTGGAGTTTTATGACAGAAGTGCTGTTATTGAAAGGTATGAGATAGAGCCCGCTCAGATAATCGATCTGAAAGCTTTGATGGGAGATTCCTCGGATAATATAAAGGGAGTAAACGGTGTAGGTGAAAAAACTGCTGCAAAGCTTATAAAAGAGTATAATTCAGTAGAAAACTTATACGAAAATATTGACAGCGTTTCACCGACAAGAATAAAGAACCTTTTGCTTGAAGATAAAGAAATGGCTTTTTTGAGCAAAAAATTGGCTACTATAAAGGTTGATATTGATTTTGATATAACGCTTGACACTCTTTTATATTTTGACTATCTTAAGGATATTTCCTGTTATCAGTATTTTGAGAAATTGGGTTTTAAAAAACAGCTTGAAAAATTCAGTATTGATGAAAATATTGTAAAAAAGACGTCAAAATATGAAATAAATGAAAGCCTTTCAGAGATAAAAATAGAAGACATTTTTACCGTCTTTGAAAGTCTGGGCAGGGAAATAAGCATCTATCCTATCATCAACAATTCTGAGATGGAGTGTGTCATTTTCGGAGATGAGAGGACGAGTTTTGTTCTTGATTTTACAATGACGGACATTTCAAAGGATCAGATAACCGATATTTTTAAAATTTTTTATGAGAGCTTTGATAAAATAATTGTATTTAATTACAAAGGCATAACTAAGACAATAAGATTTTATGAATTTCCCACAGAAAAAATAATAGATTTGACTCTATCGGCATATATAATAGATTCCAATAATTCAGAAAAGCTGCTTGATGACAGTTTTGTGCTGTCTTTTCTTTTAGACACGGAATTTGACAGTGTAAAAACACTTTTTAACAAGCTGAGTCTTAATGAAATTTTGACAAATTATGTCGAAAAGTCAAGGTATTTTGCCTATATAGCGGGAATCCAGAAGCTTATGAATGTCGCAGGTGAAATAGCGGTTGAAAGATTAAAAAAATATGATCTGAACAGGGTATATGAAAAAATAGAATTGCCGTTAAGTGTGGTTTTGGCGGATATGGAAAATACGGGAATCAAGACCGATTCGCAAATACTTAAAAAATTATCCTCAGATTTTTCTGAAAATATTGACAGTCTGCAAAAAAGAATTTACGAACAGGCAGGAGAGGAGTTTAATATAAATTCTCCCAAACAGATGGGAGCGATTTTATTTGAAAAGCTTAAACTGCCTTATGGTAAAAAAACAAAGACGGGCTATTCCACGTCGGCTGAAGTGCTTGAAAAGCTTAAAAAAGATTATATTATAATAGAGGATATTTTAAAATATAGGCACTATACAAAGTTAAAATCCACGTATGCCGATGCGCTACAGGGCTATATTATGAAAGACGGAAGAATACATACAAGTTTTAATCAGATTATAGCAAGTACGGGAAGACTCAGCAGTACGGAGCCCAATCTTCAAAATATTCCTACAAGAGATGAGGTCGGGAAGCTGATTCGTTCCGCCTTTGTGCCTGATAAGGATTGTGTTTTTATAGATGCGGATTATTCTCAGATAGAATTAAGGGTGTTGGCACATTTATCAAAGGACGAAAAATTAATAGAGGCATACCGAAACGGTGCTGATATACATAAAATGACGGCATCGGCTGTATTTAATGTACCCTTTGATGAGGTTACGGACAGGCTTCGCAGTAATGCCAAGGCTGTCAATTTTGGAATTATTTACGGGATTTCAGCATTCGGTCTAAGCACTGATATTGATATAAGCCCAAAGGAAGCAAAGGAGTTTATCTCGGAGTATTTTAAAACATTTCCGAGTATAAAGGATTTTATTGATAAATTGGTTGGTTTTTCAAAGAAAACCGGATATGCAAAAACTCTGTTCGGAAGAAAAAGATTTATTCCGGAGCTTAAATCCTCCAATTTTAATATAAGCTCTTTCGGTGAAAGAATAGCTATGAATACCCCCATTCAGGGGACTGCCGCCGATATTATAAAGTTTGCGATGATCAGGGTTTATGACAGGTTGAGGGCTGAGAATATGAAGACGAAGATTGTACTTCAAATTCATGACGAATTATTATTGGAAGCACCGTTATCAGAGTGCAAAAAAGCTGAAGATATATTAAAAGAAGAGATGGAAAAAGCGGTGGAGCTGTCAGTTCCGTTATCCATTTCTTTGTCCACCGGATATAGTCTGCTTGAGGTGAAATGATGAAAAGTATAGGAATTACTGCCGGCATAGGCGCAGGGAAAAGCGAGGTTTTAAAGTATCTTAAAAATACCTATGGGGCAATGATAGTTGAGGCTGATAAGATAGGTCATGAGGTTATGGACAGAATTGATGTTATCGAAATTATTGTTGATATTTTTGGCGATGAAATCCTTGCAGGCGGAAAGATAAACAGACCCAAGCTTAGTAAAATTTGTTTTGAGGACAAAAACAAGTTGAATAAATTAAGTGAAATTTTGCATCCTATTATAAGACAGGAGATTTTATATAGGCTTAAAAGAGCCGAGGTTGAGGAAGAGGAGTTGTTTGTTGTAGAGGCTGCTCTTTTAATTGAGGCGGGCTATAAGGAGT
Source organism: uncultured Lachnospiraceae bacterium (assembly GCA_963544785.1). Classification (GTDB taxonomy): domain Bacteria; phylum Bacillota; class Clostridia; order Lachnospirales; family Lachnospiraceae; genus CAUUFM01. The sequence continues at coordinate 4,012 of CAUUGW010000052.1, forward strand.
TTTTGGACAGCATATGGTATATTTATTGCCCGAAAGGAATAAGAATAGACAGGCTTATGAAAAACAGGGGGCTGTCCTATAAACAATGTATTGATATTATTGACAAACAGTTGAGTGATGGTGAGTTTATGAGGGAATGTGATGTAGTTATTGATAATTCCGGCGAGCTTGAGGCTTTGCATAAAAATATAGATAGGAATTTAGCTTTAGATAACAGGTGATTAATTGATGGTAATGTATAATTTGGCAAGCGGCAGCTCAGGGAACTGTTTGCTTGTTTGTTCTAATAAGGCAAAAATTTTAGTAGATATCGGAATCAGTCTTAAGGCATTAAAACAAAGGCTTAAGGAAGTGGGCGAAACTGTAGATGAAATTGATGCGGTACTTATCACTCATGAGCACAGTGATCACATAAAAGGATTAGGGGTTTTATCAAGAAAGCTTTCTTTGCCCGTTTATCTGACTATGGGCACGGCAAGGGAAATAATAAACAAAAATGCACTTGGTGCTATAGATGATGATTTATTCAATTATGTAAAAAGTGATGTGGAATTTTCTATAAAGGATTTTAAAATCAATCCGCTTAAAATTTCGCATGATGCCGCCGATCCCGTTGCTTACAGGATAAATAATAATAAAAAGAGCCTTGCCGTAATAACCGATTTGGGCTGTTATAACGATTATCTTGTCAAAAATTTGCAGGGACTTGATGCAATACTTTTAGAGTCGAATCATGATGTTAAAATTTTGCAGACCGGTAACTATCCTTTTGAGCTGAAACGCAGAATTTTAAGTGACATAGGGCATTTATCCAATGAAACATCGGCGGAATTTTTAAAAAAACTGTATCATAAGGGCTTAAAAAATGTGATTTTAGGGCATTTAAGCAGTGAAAATAATTTTCCGGAGCTGGCTCTTGCAAATATGGAAAATGCGATATTTTTTGCCGGTATAGCCAAGAAAGAATATTTAAAAATAGCTGTAGCTCCTAAAGACGGAGTGTTAAAGACGATTGTTTGAAAATATAAGATTTTAAACTCTTGATTTTTATTAAATAATTTGATAGAATAAGTTGTCACTGCTACCGTGGCTCAGATGGTAGAGCAGCTGATTCGTAATCAGCAGGTCAGGGGTTCAAGTCCCCTCGGTAGCTTTTTTTTTATTTTTTGATTTTATGCACACAAATGAAAAAATGGCTTAAATACAGTGTTTTTTGAGGTATTCGGCTTATCAAAACAATGCAATTAAATGAAAAAAATCTGCTACTTTTTGCTACTTTTTTAAAATCTTGCTACTTTTTTGCTACTTTTTTTAAAGAATTTTTAACTGTTTTATTTTTTCAAAATCTTCTTGTTGCTTTTTATTTGTGATATGGACATAGATATCCTTTGTCACGCCGTCAGGTGATGAATGTCCTAATCTTCTTGAAATAGTTTCAATGTCTAAACCTTTTTCAAACAAAAGGCTTGCGTGAGTGTGTCGAAATATATGTGAAGTGATTGTTTTTGTCATATTAAGGTTTTGTTGTGCTTTTTTAAGATGCTTGTTAAAATTTGCGTGATGATAGTAGTCGCCTTTTTTATCTTGGAAGACTATATTTTCGATGCTGATTATATTATTAAGTGTTTTTATATTTTTCAGCAGTTTGTCGATATGATTATTGCTTCCGATTTTTCGATTGCTTGAGAGAGTTTTAGGAGAGGTAACTATTTTATTTATTGAATCATAAGTTTTATTAATGCTTATTACCTGGTTTTCAAAATCAATATCATTCCAGGTAAGCGCCGCCATTTCTCCGTATCTCCTACCGGTATGAATCATAAAATCAATCATCAAGGCTACTCTTATATTGTGACTGTACATATAATCCAAAAGTTTTTTAACCTCTTCTACTTCAAGGAATTTATCCTTGATTTTTTCTTTTTTAGATAAATCCGGAAATTTTTCCAATTTATCTGCTAAAGATTGGGAGGTTATCAATTCATTTCTATAAGCCCATCGAATCATAGCTCCAAAGCGTTTTATATACTCGTTTAAGGTGGTGTTGGATTTTCCGCTGTCAACAAGCTGTTGCCTTACATATAATACAGTTAAATCGTCCACAACAGCTTTTGGAGATATAATATCTATCATCAGCCCGATAGCGTTTTCATTTCTGTAAGCAGTAGTAGATTTGACCTGTTTGATATTTTTTAAGTAATCAATATATCTTTTGTATACAAATTCTAATGTGGCTTTTTCACCTTTATACATAAGTGATAATTCGATTTTTTCATTGATTTTAAAAGCAAGAATCTCACGTGCTTTTTTATCATTCTTTTTGTCTAATGTTTCAGAAACATATTTTTGCTTATTGCTTAACGGGTCTGTATATCTTTCCGTATATTTGTACTTTCCTTTTTCGGTTTTTTCATACCACATATATAAAATCTCCTTTCCTTGAAAAATAAAAATCTTTGGTATATGCTGTATAAATAAAGAGAAGAACCCCCTCAGAGTAGCAGCTCTAAGGGGGTTCGTTTTAGGTGCAAGCAATGCATCCAAACAATTCTTCTATTCGTATTGTAATACATAATAGAAAAAATGTCAAATTTTTTAAGTTCCCTTAGAGGTGCTTATAGTATAATTATAATGGCAAAATTTATTTTTTGTATTTAAAAGCTAACAGCACCCTATATCAATGATATAGAATGCTGTTAGTTGTATATCGCATTTGCGATAATGTCATTAATGTACGGACAATAATTTGTCCCTGTGTTGCAATTATAATCTATATCACTTTTAAAGTCAACAATTTATTATAAATATTTTGTCAATTCTGATGATATGTTGTTCATTATTTCTTCCGGGATTATTATGTCATAGATAGGGTCATCTTTTTTTGTGGGAGATACAATCCTCATTTTACTTATAGTGGTAACCTGATTAAGTAATACAATACTATCACTTTTTAAATATTTAATTTTTTTAATTTTTTCTGCCTGTTCGTCTATTTTCTTTATTTCAGTCCGAATTTTGACTACGGTTTTAGTGAGCTGATATATTGTTTCTGCATCTTCTATCATTGTGGAGGATGCTATTTTTTCACCTATCAAATCGTTAAAATAAGAATGATTAGTTGTTATTAAGCGGTCGAGTTCTTCTATATTTTTCGAAAGCATGTTATAGTACGATATTTTTCTTTCCTCAATTAATTTATAAAACGCATTTCCTAAATAGTATTGAAAATCCTGAGTTTTTTTATTTGTTTTCACAGATGAAAGAGGAACGACTGTTATGATGTGTGATTTTTTACTATCATTGGGAGAAAGAACGATACAATAGTGTAGACCACCATGTTCTTTTCCAATTCTATATCCGAGATTTACTGACAAAATAGACCCTCTTTTATATGTCGGTAAATAGTAGGGATTGAAATTTGGTTCTCTTTGTAACATATTAGTATAGTCTTTTAACCAATAAGCAACCAAAACTGAATTTTTATAAGTCTTATCATTTGAGGATAATTTATTCAAAAAATCTTCTAATTTCTTAATAATATTCTTTTGGAAATTTTTAAAATCAACTTTATTTTCAGTATTTTTATAGTCCATAAATCCTCCTTAAATTTTACCCAAAACTGTACCCATACATAAGCCCTCATTTCCCTTTACATTAGGATAGGCTTTATTGTCGGAAATAAGGCTGTTCGGACCCTGTCTTTTTACGTAACTTTGTCCGTCCACTATAAAAACACCTGTTTCGTTTGTATCAGGTACGGCGTTACGCTCTACAATCAGGGTATCTCCGTCATAATATGTCGGCTGCATACTGTCACCTTTAACTTTTATGGCATAGTCCGCTTTTCCGTATTTTATGGCATCTACCTTTACGGTTTCGTTCGGGATTTCATCAACAATGTATTGTCCCGTGCCTGCTGATACAAGCTGTGAATATAAAGGTATTTCTTTTGTGATTTCATAAGTCACCGTGTTTTCTTTTATTATGATGTTTTCTTCGTTGTCTTCTTTGCAGTTTTTGATAATATTCGATATGTATTCTTTGATTATTTTTCTTTTTTCTGTGTCTAATGACATATAGGTGTTTATAATAGCTTCATCTAATTTATCTAAATTATATCTTCGACTTATTTTTTCTATATATTCGCTTCTTGTTGTTATGAACATTTCTCCGGTTCCCGTTCTTAACCACTCTTCATTTACTCCAAATTCACGACAGATAGCAAGAAGCATTTGTTCAGTTAGTCCGTTTACACCACTTTCAATTCTTGAAATAGTAGTTTTTTTAACGCCTAATCGTTCTCCAAATTTTTCCATAGTTAGATTAAGGAATTTTCTTAATTCTTTTACTCTTTCATTCATTTGTTAACTCTCCTTTCTTAATTATAATATATTAATTTAAAACAAAAGTCAATAAAAAAGTTTCTAAAAGTAACAAAAAACTATTGACAAAGTTACTAAAAGCAATTATAATGATACTATAAGGAATAAAGAAAGGAGCAAAAAGCCATGAAGAATTGGAATAAAAAAATTGATGAGCTTATAAAAATAATTCATAAACTCATCAATCTGGCATTAGAGCTCGGCACTCTAATAGCTGTAATAAAAATGATACTTGACAGTATCAGATAGGGAAAGGGGTTTAGCCCCTGACCTTATTAAAGTATAACAGTTTTTTATGGCTTTTTCAAGTGAAAAATTATGTATAAGAAAATACTGACTTTAATTTTTAATATTTTAAGATTATTGGTTATTGTAGCGGGATTGTATTTGTTGTTAAGATAGGAGTATAAAATGAACTGTCTTATTATTTGCCCTATAGGCACTGTTCTGAATTTATTCAGTAATTGAATTATAGTATATAAATTTTATGTTTGTCAAGAATGAATAAATAGCTTCTTTAAAAATATAAAGCTTTTCTGAAAACATTTATTTCCATACTTCATCATGAGAAAAAATATTCCCTTTTTTATAATCTTCTTCGCC
>CAUUGW010000053.1:0-8899 GCA_963544785.1 uncultured Lachnospiraceae bacterium
ATCAAACTAAATACCAAAAAATGAAAATTATATCAAAATAGGTATTGACTGTATCGAAAAACAGGGCAGATTGTATTTTATAACAAGTGGTGGTATAATGACACTTAGGAAAATCAGGCGAAGCGAAGAGAGAGGATATTTAAATGGGTTTTTTATTCGGGAATAATAAGTTGAACGACAGTATGTATGTGATGGCGGGGCTTGGTAATAAGGGCAGGGAATACGATAACACAAGGCATAATGCAGGCTTTATGTTCATTGATGAGCTTGCCGACAGGCTTAATATAAATGTTTCCTCAAATAAATTCGATGCTCTTTGCGGGCAGGGTTTTTATAACGGGAAAAAGGTATTGCTTTTAAAACCGCAGACCTATATGAATTTAAGCGGAAACTCCGTGGCTCAGGTCTGCAATTATTATAAAATAGCCTTAAACACTAATTTGATAATAACTTATGACGATACCGCTCTTCCTCTCGGAAGCTTAAGAATCAGAGAAAACGGCAGTGCCGGAGGACACAACGGTATGAAAAGCATTATCAATGCACTTAGAGGGGACAGCTTTATCAGAATCAGGCTCGGAATCGGAGAGAAGACGACTGATGATTTGGCTGACTATGTGCTCGGGAAAATGACGTCAGATGAAACCGGCAGGTTAAAGAATGCGATTGAAGCCGCTGCCGATGCCGCTTTAATGATTATCGAAAAGGACGTATCAGCGGCAATGAATGAGTATAATACAAAGAAAAAGAGGGTCATTGAGTGAAACCTTTCAGCAAGCTTATTGATAATGAAAAATCTTTTATAGAAGCCAAAAATAGATTTTATGCAGGGAATCCTGTCGCTTTTAAATATTGCAGCCATGTTTTATTCGGACAGATAGCGGCAGGCTTTCATAAGAACCAAAGTGTGATTGTGACCGCCGATGATGCTCAGAGTCTTAAATTTTATGATGATTTGTTAAGTTATGATGAAGATGTTTTTATGCTTAAAGAAAAAGATGCTTTTTTTGATAAGCTTTCTATAAAAAGCACGGAAAATATCGGAAACAGACTGTCGGTTTTGTCGAAATTATCCTATAAAAATGATATGATTTTAATAGTTCCGATATCCGCTTTCTTAGACCGCTATCCTGAGCCTGAGAGCTTTTATGAAAACACATTGAGCATAAAAAAAGGCGATTTTATTGATATTAATATGCTCGAAAAAAATTTGATAAAATTAGGCTATGAAAAGGCATCAGTCACCGGATTAAAGGGGCAATATTCAGTGAGGGGAGGAATTGTGGATATTTATCCTATGAACAGCGATATGCCTGTTCGGGTGGATTTTTTTGATGATGAGATTGAATCAATTTTCCTTTTTAACTATGATACTCAAAGAAGTGAAAGAGAAATATATGATATAAAAATTATTGAATATAGAAATAATTCCTATGCAGATGATGAGAATTTTGACAACGAGAATGATTTAAGTGCAAGTCTTTTTGACTATTTAAGTCCTGATGCAACGATTTTATTTTATGAGCCGACACTTATTGACAATGCTTTAGACGGTTTGTATACAGAGGCGGGTTATTTTGCAAGAGCCGTTCCTGATAAAAAGGATTTGTTTTTATCATTTAAAGAGTTCAACAAAATATATGCGGGAAGCCTTGAAATCGGTATCGGCACAAAGCTGTTCGGAGAAAATACTGTTTTCAGTGATGAAAATGTCTTTTATATTGTTACCGGTTCAGTAGCCGGTCACAGGTCGAGCCTTTCTTCTTTTTTTGATTCGGTAAAGGAGTATGTGAACGAGGGATATGCCGTTCTTGTTTTTATAAATAATGCCGGCAAGGCGAAAAGGATAGCCCATGATTTAAGCTTGGAAAACTGTAATGCTTATTTTTTGGAGAACGGAGATCTGCCTTTAAAGAAAAGTGCGGCTTTTTATGAGGCTTATTTATCTGAGGGAATTGAATTTAGGGACAGCAAATATGTGATAATAACGGACAATGATATATTCGGCAAAAGGAAAAGACATAAAAAAAGTTCTAAAAAGGAATTTAAATCGGTTGCCGAGTATTTTGACCTGAAAACAGGGGATTTGGTAATACATGAGGATTATGGACTGGGCAGGTACACCTGTGTTGAAAAGGTCGAAATGGGAGGAACCGTTAATGATTATTTAAAAATAGAATATGCAGACAACTCGAATCTTTATGTACCGGTAACGAGAATGGAAAAACTGCAAAAATACATCGGTGCCGACAGTGCGGGCAAGGGTGTAAGGCTTGACAACATAGACGGGAAGAAATGGCGAAAAACAAAGGCAAAGGCTGAAAAAAATGTAAAAGAAACTGCGGAAAAGCTTATAAAGCTTTATGCTTTGAGAAGTCAGAAAAAAGGTTTTTCTTATTCTGATGACACCGTTTGGCAAAGGGAGTTCGAGGAGGCATTTGAGTATGAGGAAACACCGAGTCAATTAAACGCCATAAATGATGTAAAACGTGATATGTGCTCAGATAGGGTAATGGACAGGTTGATTTGCGGAGATGTGGGCTTCGGAAAGACTGAAATTGCACTTAGAGCCTCTTTTAAGGCGGTGCAGGAGAACAAACAGGTGGCATATCTTGTTCCCACCACCGTATTGGCTGTACAGCATTTTAAGACCTTTCAAAAAAGACTTGAACCCTATCCCGTAAATGTTGAGCTGTTGTGCAGGTTTAAAACCGGTGCGGAACAAAAAAAGACCGTAGAGAGGCTCAAGGACGGGAGTGCGGACATAGTTATTGCTACACACAGATTATTATCAAAGGACATAAAATTTAAAGATTTGGGGCTTTTAATTGTAGACGAGGAGCAAAGATTCGGGGTGGCACATAAGGAAAAAATCAAGGAATTAAAAGAAAATGTTGATGTTTTAACCCTCACCGCAACTCCTATTCCGAGGACTCTTAATATGAGTATGATGGGAGTCAAGGACATAAGCATATTAAAAGAAGCCCCGTCCGACAGATTGCCTATAAATACCTATGCTCTTCCCTATGATGAAAATTTGATTGCAACCGCCATAAGAAAAGAGATGGCAAGAGGCGGACAGGTGTTTTTCGTGTATAACAGAGTCGCTACCATAGAAGAGGCTGCAAGGAGGTTATCTTATCTTGTACCGGAGGCTATTATTGCCTATGCACACGGACAGATGAGCTCTACGGAGCTTGAAAAGATAATGTATGAGTTTGAAAACAAAAAAATTGATGTGCTGGTCACCACGACTATTATAGAGACGGGCATAGATATGCCTAATGTCAATACTATGATAATAGCCGATGCAAGCAAGTTAGGTTTATCAAGCCTATATCAGCTGAGGGGCAGAATAGGTCGCAGTGACAGGAGCTCTTATGCCTATATGTTTTATCCGAAAGGGGTGGTGCTGAAGGAAGATGCCGGAAAAAGGCTTGCCTCAATAAAGGAATTTTCAGCCCTCGGCAGCGGATATAAGATAGCGATGAAAGACCTTGAAATAAGAGGAGAGGGCAACATTTTCGGCTTCGAGCAGTCGGGACATATAGGTGCAGTGGGCTATGAATTATATTGCAGGATGCTTAAGAGTGCGATTGCGGAGCTTAAAAATGAACCTGTAATGAAAGATTCGTATTTTACCGGAATCGACTGTGTTATAAGTGCCTATATACCGAGCGAATACGTGGAAGATGAGCAGAGCAGAATGAGCCTTTATAGAAAGATAGCGATGATAGAAACCGAGCAGGACAGATGTTCAATCGAAGAGGAATTGATTGACAGATTCGGCTTGATTCCGACGGTTGTGAGTAATTTATTAAGGATAGCACTGCTTAAGGCGGCAGCTCACAGGAGTTATATTACTTTGGTAAAACAGGAAGAGGATAATATTAAGTTTATGCTCTATGAAAAGGCTGATATAGATGCAAACAGGATTGAAAAAGTATTGATTGAATACAATTTACAGTTGGCAGTTGATGAGGGAGAAGACAATCCGAAGCTCTTCGGCGAGGGGAGATATGGGTACAGGCATAAATACTATGGCACACTGAGTGCGGTTTTTGGAGAAAAACCTTATTTTATACATAAATTACCTAAAAATAAAATAGCTGATGACAAATTACTTGAAATAATTGAAAAAGTGATAGACTATGTGAGCCTAACTGTGATAAAATAGGTTGTATGATAAAGAGGGAATTAAAATATCGGTTTTTATTAAATAAACAGTCTAAGCAAAGGAGGTAAAACTTCCAATTTATTCTTTGATTTTTAACATATAAAATCTTAAGCGGAATAATTGTTGGGAAAAACGGACATATGAATGATAGTGGTGAGCTAAAAATTGCAGTTCCCAGTGCGGGCGAGGTACAGCTTGTATGCTTTGAAAAGGATTCGGAGGAGTTTTTACAGGAGTTGTCGGATTTCAAAGAGCTGATGATGATGTATGATTGTGCGATAAAGGAAACATCGGCAAGATTTGAGATATTAAATTCCGAGCTTTTGGTCAGGAATAATCATTCTCCCATCAGTTTTATAAAATCCAGATTGAAAAAACCTGAAAGTATTTTAAATAAGCTTAAACGCAGGGGTTATGCGGTAACCGTGCAAAATATAAGGCGTTGTCTTGACGATGTTGCGGGAATCAGGATTATCTGTGCTTTTATTGATGATATTTATGATGTGATGGGTATGTTTCAGATACAAGATGATATCAGAATTCTACAGGTAAAAGACTATATAAAAAATCCCAAACCCAACGGATACAGGAGCTTTCATATGATAGCGGAAATACCTGTATTTTTTTCCAAGGGGAAGGTCTTCATGAAGGTGGAAATACAGATAAGGACGATTGCTATGGATTTCTGGGCCAGCCTTGAGCATCAGATGAAATACAAAAAGGATGTGGACTATGCTTCCTTAATTGTAAATGAGCTTTCGGAGTGTGCGGATATAATTAATCAAACCGATATGCGAATGCAGGATATAAATCATAAAATCAGAACAGGAACATCACTTTATTATTAATGAAAGAATATATAAAATCCTTACAAATAGGTAATGTCAACCTCAAAAACAACCTGATTTCAGCTCCGATGGCGGGGGTGTCCGATCTCGTTTTCAGGACACTTTGCAGAAGATATGATGTAGGGCTTGCGGTGACGGAGATGATAAGTGCAAAGGCGCTTGAGTATAATAATAAGAAATGTTATGAGCTGCTTGAAACAAATGAATTTGATAGACCCTTGGCGGTTCAGATTTTCGGGCACGAGGTGCAGTCCATTATAAGGGCTGTTGAGATTTTAAACACGCTCCCATTTGATATTTTAGACTTTAATATGGGCTGTCCCGTGCCGAAGATATTTAACAATAAGGACGGCTGTGCCTTGATGAAAGAGCCCTTGGAGGTTGAAAGGATAGTCAAGGCTGTTGTTAAATATTCCAAAAAGCCGGTAACGGTAAAAATAAGAGCCGGAATAGATGAAAACAGCGTAAATGCCGTGCTTATTGCAAAAATAATTGAAGAGTCGGGAGCCTGTGCCGTAGCGGTACACGGTAGGACGAGATCTCAAATGTATGAGGGCTTTGCCGATCTTAACGTAATTGCCGAGGTAAAAAGGCATGTTAAAATTCCGGTGATTGCCAACGGAGATATTGTAGATAAAGCTTCGGCTAAAAGAATGTTTGATATAACCTGCTGCGACGGTATTATGATAGCCAGAGGTTCGAGGGGAAGACCATTTATATTTAAGGAGATTTTGACCGATTTAAGAGATAATCGGCCCTATAGTGTTCCTGATAAGGAAGAGCTGATAGAGCTGATTTTAGAGCATACGAGAATGATGATAGATAAATATGGAGAAAATGCGGCGATTAAAAAAATGAGGAAACATATTGCCTGGTATACTGCAAGTTTCCCGAACAGTGCAAGAATTAGACAGATGACAAATTGTGTGACCGGATATGACGAACTGAAAGAGATACTTATTAAAAAATTTTAAGTTATTGATTTAAGGAGATTTGTAAAAGAATGGATATCTTTGGCGTATTGACAATGATTGGCGGAGTTGCTTTATTTCTGTACGGTATGCACGTTATGGGAGAGGGCTTGTCCAAGCTTGCCGGCAGCAGCTTGGAAAAGGTGCTTGAAAAATTGGCATCAGGCAAGGTGAAAGCCATATTTCTCGGAGCTGTGGTTACAGCCGTAATACAATCGTCCGCCGCCACTACCGTAATGTTGGTGGGACTTGTAAATTCCGGTATAATGAAGCTTTCACAGGCTGTGGGCGTGATAATGGGTGCTAATATAGGTACCACGATGACATCTTGGATTCTGAGTTTATCCGGCATAGAGGACGGCAATTTCTTCGTACAAATGTTAAAACCGAGCAGTTTTTGCCCTATACTTGCGATCATAGGTACTGTATTCGTGGTATTTACAAAGAGCAAAAAAAAGAGGGACATAGGCACAATAATGATCGGCTTTGCGGTGCTGATGTTCGGGATGGAAACGATAAGTGATGCTGTAAGACCGCTTAAGGACGTGCCTGAGTTTATTAATCTGTTTACATTATTTAAAAATCCTATATTGGGTATGATAGTCGGTGCGGTATTAACAGCCGCCATTCAGAGCTCTTCCGCTTCCGTCGGTATTTTGCAGGCATTATGTATGACCGGTAAAATCACCTACGGTGCCGCTATTCCAATTATAATGGGACAGAATATAGGTACCTGCGTTACGGCACTTTTATCTTCCATAGGGGCAAAGACAAATGCAAGGAGAGCGGCTTTGGTGCATTTGTACTTTAATGTATTGGGCACAATCATTTTTATGGTGGGATTTTATTCGTTGAATGTCTTTATTAAATTCAGATTTTTAGATGATGCGGCGGGGGCGATAGGTATAGCGATTATTCATACCTGCTTTAATATCGGGGCTACCGTGATACTGTCCATATTCTCCGATTTTGTGGAAAAGCTTGCCGTTATATCCGTTAAGGAAGAAAAGGTTGATGAGGAAAATAAACGCTTTGATATACTTGATTCAAGGTTTCTTGATACCCCGGGTTTTGCTATAGAAAAGGCAAGAAGTGCCACCAATGCTATGGCACGGGTGGCTAACAGAGGTGTAAATTTATCTTTGGATCTGCTTAATAACTATGATGAAAAAATTATGGAAGAGGTCTTAAGACTTGAAGATATAGTGGACAAATATGAGGACAAGATAGGTACTTATCTGCTTAAGATAAACAGTGAAAATATTATGGCAAAGGACTCCGCCACTGTTACAATGCTGTTGCGAACAATAGTTGACATAGAGAGAATCTCCGACCATTCCGTTAATATTATGCAGTCCGCCAAGGAACTTTATGACAAAAAACTTTCATTTACGGAGCAGGGGCAAAAGGAAATGCAGCTGTATGCCAAGGCTATCAGCGATATTTTGACATATACGACTGATGTTTTTAATAACAATGATGTGGAGGCGGCAACGCAGATAGAGCCTTTTGAAGAGGTGATTGATAATCTGTCCACCGAGCTTAAAGGCAGGCATGTAAAGAGACTTCGTGAAGGGAACTGTTCAATCGAGCTCGGCTTTGTATGGAACGATATTTTGACCAACTGTGAAAGAGTGTCGGATCATTGCTCCAATATTGCGGTAACGATAATAGAGATAGAATCTAATGAGAATGACAGACACGGATATCTTAAGTATATAAAAAAGGACAACATAGAAGAGTTTACGAAAAAGACACAGGAATTTGCACAGAGATACGCTTTACCCTGATGATTTTTGGAATCGGCTGTAAAATTAGGGAGCAAGGCTTGCAATTTATATAAATATTTGTTATAATAGCTCCCATGTTTATAATATTTGTATTTACTCGTGTTCGGAAAATTTGGACACTCCGACCTTTTTCTTGATACGGGTGTATTAAATTTAAGGAGGCAATTAAATGATAAGCAAAGAATTAAAAACGGAAATTATGCAAAAGTTTGCGAGAACATCAGGAGATACCGGTTCACCGGAGGTTCAGATAGCGGTACTCACACAGAGGATTAAGGAGCTGACTGAGCATCTTAAGTCAAACAAAAAAGACCATCACTCAAGAAGAGGTCTTTTAAAGATGGTAGGTAAAAGACGTGGATTGTTGGACTATCTTAAAAACAAGGATATCGAAAGATACCGTGCTTTGATAGAGAAGCTGGGACTTAGAAAATAATTTCAGAATTGTTTATTTTAGCGGAGGATATGAAAACCCTCCGCTTGTATTTAGTTAAAGGAGAAAATAATGTACAAAAGCTTTTCAATGGAAATAGGCGGAAGAACCTTAACGGTAGATATAGACAGAGTAGCGGCACAGGCTAACGGAGCCGCTTTTATGCACTACGGAGATACGACGGTTTTGTCAACCGCCACAGCCTCCGATAAGCCGAGGGAAGGTATTGACTTTTTTCCGTTAAGCGTGGAATATGAGGAAAAGCAATATGCCGCCGGAAAAATTCCGGGCGGTTTTAATAAAAGAGAGGGAAAGGCAAGTGAAAATGCCGTACTCACCTCAAGAGTAATTGACAGACCTATGCGACCCCTGTTCCCGAAAGATTACAGAAATGATGTGACACTTAACAACCTTGTAATGTCTGTAGATCCCGACTGTTCACCGGAGCTTACGGCTATGATAGGCTCAGCTATTGCCGTAAGTGTTTCCGATATTCCTTTTGACGGTCCGTGTGCGGCTACGCAGATAGGTTATATTGACGGAGAATTTGTAATAAATCCCTCTCAGAAGCAAAGGACCGTGTCGGGATTACAGCTCACCGTTGCATCAACAAAGGAAAAGGTAATAATGATTGAGGCGGGAGCTGATGAAATAGAAGAAAGCATTATGATAGATGCGAT
>CAUUGW010000054.1:0-8842 GCA_963544785.1 uncultured Lachnospiraceae bacterium
AAAAATATATTGAATCAGGAGGAACAGCAAAGAGAGCTTGAAGAATACAAGCAGAACAGACCATATGTTCAGGAAAATAATCAAGATCAAAACGGCGTTGAAAATAACGGGCAGTATGATGATTTTAATTATGATGATAACAAAATAGGTGAATTATTCGAGGGAATCTTCGGAGCTCACTAAAAATACTATAAGCTTAATTTACGTCGGCAGCTTAATTCTGCCGGCGTTTAAGTGTTATTAAGGAAAGGGTTTTTTGATGGCTGAAAATAACGAAATTAACAATGATGAAATTAAGAATACTAATGATGAAGGCATTACAAACAGTGATGTAAACGACAATAATGACGACGGTATAAAAAAAGATAAATTTTGTTTTGTTTGCAGAAGACCTGAAAATACCGCCGGAAAACTCGTAACTTTGCCTATGGGTATGAATATTTGTATTGATTGTATGCAAAGGACTCTGGATACTATGAGTAATATGCCTCTTGATGAGATGAATTTGGGCAATCTTCCGTTTGGAATTAAAACCTTTAATTTTGCCGATTTCAGTGAAAATTTTTATAACAACCATGATGAAAATAAGGACGGAGATAAAAATGAAAATGAAAAAGGGGAATCAAATGTCGAATCATCAAAGAAAAATGCAGACGAAAAAAATACATTTGATTTAGAAAAATTGCCGCTTCCTCATATTATAAAGGAGGGTCTTGATGATTATGTAATAGGTCAGGATTTTGCTAAAAAGGTGATTTCAGTGGCGGTATATAATCATTATAAGAGAATTTCATCAAAAAATGATAATGAGGTGGATATAGAAAAATCCAATATTTTGTTACTTGGTCCAACGGGTTCGGGAAAGACTTACCTTGTACAGACATTGGCTCGTTTGCTCAATGTTCCTCTTGCAATAGCCGATGCAACATCTCTGACAGAGGCGGGATATATAGGAGATGATATTGAAAGTGTGTTGTCAAAACTTTTATCCGAGGCTAAGGGTGATGTAAAAAGAGCCGAGTCGGGAATAGTATTCGTAGATGAGATTGATAAGCTTGCGAAAAAGAAAAATGCTCATCAAAGAGATGTGTCAGGAGAGTCCGTTCAGCAGGGAATGTTAAAGCTGCTTGAGGGGGCTAAAATTGAGGTGCCTGTGGGGGCATCGAGCAAAAATGCTATGGTTCCTTTAACTACTATGAGCACTAAAAATATTCTGTTTATATGCGGCGGTGCTTTTCCCGGAATTGACGATATAATAAAGGAGAGATTAAACAAGCAGAGCTCTATTGGCTTTTTAGCCGATTTAAAGGATAAATATGACGGTGAAGAGGACATACTAAAATATGTGACATCCGATGATGTCAGAAAATACGGTATGATACCGGAATTTATAGGCAGGCTTCCCATTATATGCCATTTGAGTGAGCTCTCAAAAGAAAATCTGATACAGATATTAAAAGAGCCGAGGAACGCTATATTAAAGCAGTACAAAAAGCTGCTTGAAATGGACGAGGTGGAGCTTAGATTTTCCGATGATGCGCTTGAGGCTATCGCATTAAAAGCTATTAAAAGAAAAACCGGAGCCAGAGCACTCAGATCCATCATAGAAGAGTTTATGCTTGATATAATGTATGAGATACCCAAAGATGATAATATAGGCAAAGTCGCAATTACCGCAGATTATATAAACGGCAAGGCGTCGCCTGTTATAGAAATGAGGTCGATGGGAAGGAGTAATATAAATTGATTTATATTGTAATTATTTTATCTGTCATTATATTTGAAATTTTTGTGAAGACCTTTATAGATAAGAATAATATTTATGGAAGATATTTTTTAAAAAAACATATTTATATTGAAAACTTGAATAACTATGGGGTTTTCGGAGGTTTTTTAAAAAACTATTCAAAAAAATTAAAAACAATATTGTCGTTTTTTTTAATTGCTTTTAGCTGTATCTATCTTTTATTTATTGCTTTTAACAACAGAATCTCAAGAATTACAAAATTATCCTTCGCTTTACTGTTGGGCGGCGGATGGAGTAATTTATTTGACAGATACAGATTCGGGTATGTGAAAGACTATTTTTCAATCAGATTTGATAAATTAAAGCAATTAAGCCGATTTGTATTTAATTTAGCGGATATTTTTATATTCATCGGAGGAGCATTGTATATTATCAGGAGGATTGTGAAAGGAAAGGCATAATGAAAAAAATATTGATTCGGGCAGGTATGTCTCCAATTAAGGATACTTCTGTTGAAGAAATTATACATTTTGGTGTATCTTTATTCTATATTCAGGGCTTTAATGACAGATGAGGATGTAGAGATTGTACCTACCAATTATTTGGTTTCTAAATTGGATGTAGATGAGATTAATGAAAACTATGACTGCTTTGTGATTCCTCTTGCAGATGCTTTAAGAAACAGTTTTGCCGATGAAATGAAGAGAATGACCGCTTTGATTAATAAGCTGACAATTCCTTGTTACTTAATAGGAATCGGTGTTAGAGCTCCTTATAATTATAAATCATGGGGGCTTGCATTTGATCAGGATGAGGTTGCTTATAATTTTTTTAAAGCAGTTTTAAATAAATCGGCTATGGTCGGTCTTCGTGGAGAAATTACCGCAGATTATGTAAAGAAACTGGGTTTTGTTCCGGAAGTTGATTTTACCGTTATCGGTTGTCCTTCTTTTTATACGTATGGAGAGAATCTTAATTTAAAACCGTTAAATATTGATAAAGATTCTAAAATAGCTGTTAATAACACGGTTATGACCAAGAAAAATGTTCAGGATTTTTTAAATAAGATTACTGCGGAATTTCCTAATCATTATTATTACCCTCAAAGAGTAAATGAACTTAATACTTTGTATATGGGATATGATTATCATTTTAATCGTAAATCGGAGGGCTATCCTTCCACTATTCATCATCCCTTATACACAAATGACAGGGTGAATATTCATACGAATATCTATAGTTGGATGAGAGAACTTAGGACAATGGATTTAAGCATAGGTCCCAGATTGCATGGGAATGTGGCGGCTTTACTTGCCGGAACACCCGCTTTATGGATTGTGCATGATGCAAGAATGATGGAGCTGTCCAAGTATCACTCACTGCCCAATGTTTTTATGAAAGATGTCGACGAGAATTACAGTATAGAGCAATTAATTTCCAAAGTTGATTATAAGGCGTTTTTTGATAATTACAGTAAAAATTTCAGGCATTATGTAGATTTTTTGGATAAAAATGAAATTAATCATATATTTAAAAATTATGAAAGTCCGGTCAGAACGCACCTCGATATAAGAGCGGAAAAATTAGGATTTGCCGACAAAAACTGTAAGGTAAATTCTATATTGAATATAGATAAAGATGAAATCATCTGTAGAATTAACAGTTTTATCAATGAGGGAAAAAGAAGACAGGAATGGTTGGATGAGGGAACCGCTCAAAGCATGGATAATTTGAAAGAGAAGCTAAGTAATACGGAAAATGAATTAAGTGAGGTAAAATCTGAGCTTAAGGAGGCACAAAGAACTCTATGGTACATTTTTAGACGAAAAATCAGAACCGTTGTTGATAAAATAAAGAAAACCGATGAGGAGACGGATGGGTGAAATCAGCAGAAATAAAGATATTTGAATTATATATTGAAGAGAATGTTTTTAATATCGGGCTTAGAGTGAGAGGAAAATATAATTCTAAGGTAAGGAAACCGGTTTTAACAGTTATATTTGATGACGGAATAGAAAATAGAAGAATGCCGATGCCTATACAGGCTTATTATCCTGATGAAAGTTTGACAAATTATGATTTTTTTGCGGCATATAAGTATAATATCAATTATTTATTTTTCCATACCGATGTTCCCGACAATTTGAGCGTTAAAATTGAAGTGACCTATGGAGAAGAACTGTATACGGATGTTGTTTATGAATTTTCCAAAGATTTGGTTATATCGGGGGCGGACTCCTATCGTATCGGTATAGCAAAAGATAAGAAAAGTATTTGTATAAATAAGGTTTCAGGTGTTAATAGTAACAGCATAGGAAATAAAAGCCTGTTTGTTGTGCAGGAAATTATAAAATTTATATGGAGTATTGTGTTAGCGGTTCTCAGTATTATAACTTTTCCAATTTTTTTTACAGAAGCGATTCTAAGCCTAATCGGTTGTGCTCCTGAAGCTCCTAAAAACAATCAGACAGGGTTGATGAAAGTTGTCTTTCATGTCAGATGGAGAGTGAATTTTATCACCAGAAAGTATTTGGGGTTTGGAGATATAAAAATCAGACTTGCAAAATTCAGCTTTTTTATGTTTCGATTGTTTAAAGTTAAGGATAACAGAGTCACATTTATTTCTAACAGGAGAGACACAATAAGCGGCAATTATGAATACATATACAGTGAATTGATTAAGCATAAGGAACTCGATATAAGACGGGTACTTGATGTCAAGGAGGGGTATTTAAGCTGCTTGAAATATGGGTATTATTTGGCTACATCAAAAGTCGTGCTGGTGGATGATTATATTGCAACAATTTATAATGTTCCAAGAAGAAAGGACAATTATTTGATTCAGGTGTGGCATGCCTGTGGGGCTTTTAAGACTTTCGGTTTCAGCAGATTGGGGAAACCGGGAGGGCAGAAGCAAAAAAGCTATGCACATAGAAATTATGATTTTTGTACAGTCAGTTCAAAAGAGATACGTAAGTATTATGCGGAGGGCTTCGGGCTTTCTTTAGAAAAAATCATTGCTACCGGTGTTCCGAGAACAGATATGTTTTTCAGTGATGAGTATAAGGAGAGGGCAAGAAAAGATTTTTATGACAGATATCCTCATTTAAAAGGTAAGAAGATTGTTTTGTTTGCTCCGACTTTTAGGGGTAACGGTAAAAAAACGGGTTACTATCCGGAGAGCAGATTTGATTTTATTAAATTATATGAATATTTTAATAAAGAATACGCAATTATTATAAAACATCATCCGTTTGTTAATAATAGAATTGAGATACCGAAAGAGTATTCGGAATACATTATTGATATGTCGGATAATGAGGAGTTAAATGATTTGTTATTTGTGACCGATGTGTTGATCACCGACTATTCATCCGTGGTGTTTGAAGCGAGTTTACTTGATATTCCTATGTTATTTTATGCTTTTGATTTACAAAGTTATATTTCAAGCAGAGGTTTTTACTATGAATATGATGATTTTGTTCCCGGAAAGATTGTTTCCAATATGGGCGATATTATAAAATCAGTTGAGGATAAAGACTTTGAAGCTGAAAAGATAGATGCTTTTAAGCATAGATTTTTTGATGAACTGGATGGAAGAGCGGGTTATAGAGTGGCGAATTTAATTATTGATTTAATAAAAAACAGGAGGTAGGTATGATTTTTGCAATAATTTGTGCGGGAGGTGTCGGTACAAGAATGGGCGGCAATCTTCCTAAACAGTATATGAGTATTGGAGAAAAACCCATTATATTACACACTGTTGAGAAATTTTTGATTAATGACAGTTTTGAAAAGATTATTGTGCTCTGTCCTAAGGCTTGGATTAATCACACCGAAGATTTGGTAAAGAAATATCTGAAAATCAATGACAGAATAATAGTGCTTGAGGGCGGAGAATCAAGGAACGATACCATTATGAACGCTGTTTATTATATTGAAGACAATTACGGACTGGATGATGATACCGTTATAGTAACTCATGATTCCGTAAGACCTTTTGTTACGCATAGAATAATAGAGGAAAATATTAAATTCACCAAGGAATATGGAGCCTGTGATACGGTTATACCGGCTACCGATACTATAGTTGAAAGCATAGACGGTAATAAAATAAGCAATATCCCCGATCGTAAAAATATGTATCAGGGGCAAACACCTCAATCATTTAAAGCCAAAAAATTAAAGGAGCTGTATAATTCTTTGACTGATAATGAAAAAGAGATTTTAACCGATGCCGCTAAAATATATGTGCTTAAAAATGAACCAATCTATCTTGTGGGCGGAGAGGTGTTTAATATAAAAATAACATATCCTTATGATTTACAGGTGGCGGAAACTCTTATAAATATGAATTACGGCAATAAGGGGTGACATATGTTAAATTCGGTTTACAGACTGGTAGCACCCAGAAGATTTGAGGTGTGTTTCAGTGATATTGATATTTTTTCAAGTGATGTGATAGTAAGACCTACATACCTGTCTATCTGTCATGCGGATCAGCGTTATTATCAAGGTTCAAGGCCTCCCGAGATTTTAGCCAAGAAGCTTCCGATGGCACTGATTCATGAGGCGATAGGTGAGGTGGTATTTTCAAACAATGATAATATAAAGACCGGTGACAGGGTGGTAATGATACCCAATACTCCTGTTGAAAAGGATGATGTAATAGCCGAAAACTATATCAGAACGAGCAAATTCAGGGCAAGCGGGTTTGACGGTTTTATGCAGGATTTGGTGGCACTTAATGCTGACAGAGTTGTTCGTTTACCTGAGAATATAGATAACCATGTAGGGGCTTTTATTGAATTGATGAGCGTGAGTGTGCATGCAATATCCAGATTTTTAAGTTTTTCTCATAGCAGAAGAGAGAGTGTGGCAATATTCGGAGATGGAAATTTAGGCTTTTTAACTGCAATCTTTCTTAAGGCTATGGCTCCCGATATAGAAGTCATAATTTTCGGAGCACATGAAGAAAAACTGTCCGGTTTTGCATTTGCAAAAAATACTTATAATGTTGTCGACAGGATAGATAATGTGAGCTTTGATCACGCTTTTGAATGTGTCGGAGGGGTGAACAGCGGACATGCCGTTAATCAAATAATTGATTACATAAGACCTGAGGGTACGATATCGTTGCTCGGAGTATCGGAGTATCCCGTTCCTATAAATACAAGAATGGTTCTTGAAAAGGGATTAAGGCTGTTCGGCAGCAGCAGAAGCGGGTCAGCCGATTTCAAAAAGACGGTTGAGCTTTTAAATACCCACACATGGATTACCAGTTATCTAAGCAACCTTATTTCCGATGTTATATGTGTAAACAATCTCAATGATATGAGCAAGGCATTTGAAAACGACATTATAAAGCCGGGAGGAAAAACCATAATGGAGTGGAAGAAATAATGATAAAGTTTTCTAAAATGCACGGAAACGGCAATGATTATGTATATACTCAGAATTTTAATGATGAGCTTAAAGGGATTGATATTTCCGATTTGGCAAGGAATCTGAGCAACAGGAACTTTGGGGTCGGCTCAGACGGTCTTATCTATGCGGAAAAGTCTGATATTGCAGACTTTAAGATGGTGATGTATAATGCAGACGGTTCAAAGGGGGCTATGTGCGGAAACGGAATAAGATGCCTTGCAAAATATGTCTATGATAACGGTTTTTTTAAAAAAAATCATATGACGGTGGAAACCGACTCAGGAATAAAAAATCTTGAAATAGACTATATAAGCGATATCTTAAGTTATGTGAGGGTAGATATGGGTTTTCCGATATTAAAAGGACGTGATATTCCCGTCGCACTTGATGCTGAAAGCGTATTTGACCATAATTTAAGGATAGGCGGTTATGATATTTTAATAAATGCGGTGTCTATGGGCAATCCTCATGCAGTTATTTTTATTGATGAATTGGACACTGAATTAAAAAATCGGCTTATTTTTCATAATAAGGTTACACATAAGGATATTTCTTTTTTCAGCAAAAGCAAATTGAATATTCTTGAAAGTTTTGATATTAAAAGCCTTGGAAAAATGATACAGGGCGACAGATTTTTTATCGAGGGTGTAAATGTAGAAATAGTAAAGGTTTTGGATAAAGACAATATTGCTATGAGGGTCTATGAAAGAGGCAGTGCGGAAACATTATCCTGCGGTACCGGATGTTGTGCCGTAGCTGTTGTTGCAATAAAAAAGGGTTTGGTGAATAATACCGTCAATGTTCATACCTTGGGCGGAACGCTGAATATAGAATGGAGCGGAACACTTGACGGTCCGTTATTTATGTCGGGATTTGCCACCAAGGTTTTTGATGGAGAATTGGTAGAAAATTTTGATATAAGCTTATGATTTATAGTTAAAATGTCGATATTACATTAGAGTTATGTGATTCAATGCGTATAATTACAGATTGAAATTATATATTGTTTAGTAAAATTTACAGGAGGTTTCTTTACATGAAGAGGACGAACAGACTTTTTTTAGTTGCAGTTGCCGGCTTGATGGTGACATCGGTTTTATCTCCGTTTTCCGTGCTGTCAGCACAGGCTAAGGCTATGAGCGTAAAAAGAGGAGATTTTACGGTTACAGGTGTTCCGAGCGGCAGCAGCTTTAAGAACAACGTGTTGACGATTTCCGGCAGCGGAAGCTATACGATTTCCGGTAACGGAGGCTATACTGATGACAGAATAGTGGTGACTTCACCCAAGATGCCTACTATAAAGCTTAAAAACATCAGAATTAATACATCGGGGAATAAACCCGCTATAGAGATAAACGGCAGAAAGGGTGCAGATTTTCGTATTGAGGGCAATAATTATACAAAGGCTGTCAACAGAGGCTTAAGCTACACCGGAAATGAAACATTAAAGCTGTCCGGAAGCGGAAGTCTTAAAACCGATATAACAGGTGGAATCGGTGTGAGCGGAATATATGCCTCAAACGGAAAGCTTGAAATAAAGAGCGGTACAATTATATCCAATGCTCCTATTATTGCCCGTGAGATGAAGATAAGCGGAGGAAGCTTAAATGCAAGCCTCGGCAATACCGTGCTTCGTAATGCTCAAAATCAGAGGGTTTATAAACAGAC
>CAUUGW010000055.1:0-8822 GCA_963544785.1 uncultured Lachnospiraceae bacterium
GATGTTCATCTGATTTTGGCGGACGGGGCATATCTTAACGCAAAACAAGGAATAGATGTGTCGGATGGAAATTCTCTAACCATATATGGACAGACGGAAGCAATTACGGGAAGCACCGGTAAGATAGAGGCTAACGGTGAACACGGTAATGCAGGTATCGGCGGAAGAACGGGGCAAGACGGAGGAAGTATAAAGATAACGGGCGGCATAATAGAAGCAAACGGCAAAACAAGCGGAGCAGGTATCGGCGGCGGTGATAGAGGCAGATGTAATGTTACAATCACAGGCGGAGATATAAAAGCAAGTTCCGAAACCGGAGCCGGAATCGGAGCAGGTCTTCTTGGAAGAGGAGGTAATATTACAATCACAGGCGGAAGTATAAAAGCTCATTCCGCACAGGGAGCAGGCATAGGCGGCGGTCATCAGAGCAAGGGAGCAGTTGTAATGATTAGAATTACAGGCGGAGAAATAGATGCAAGAAGCGAAACCGGCGGAGCCGGAATCGGCGGAGGCGGTGTAGGCGGTCTTGTTAATAACGGCGAGGTGGAAGGCTCTGTT
This sequence comes from uncultured Lachnospiraceae bacterium, assembly GCA_963544785.1. Lineage (GTDB taxonomy): Bacteria > Bacillota > Clostridia > Lachnospirales > Lachnospiraceae > CAUUFM01. The sequence goes on from CAUUGW010000055.1 coordinate 559, forward strand.
TTAATCGAAGGCGGTGTAATAAATGCAAGTTCTAAAACCGGAGCGGGAATAGGCGGCGGTAACAGATTAAACGGTACTGTTACAATCACTGAAGGAGTCGTAAAAGCAAGCTCCGAAACCGGAGCCGGCATAGGCGGCGGAATCGGAGCAAACGGCACGGTTACAATCACAGGCGGAATGGTGGACGCAAGTTCTAAACATGGAGCCGGTATAGTTTGCGGTAATGGCGGCAATGGCGGAACATTCAGCACCGGAAGTGACGGCAAGGCTGTAATTGAAGCTACCCGAATTTCAGATAATGCGGATAAAGCAAACTGGAAAGGAATCATATTTGACGGAAATAACGGCGAGCTGTATGATGATCAGAAGTTAATAAGAGATTTTGAAATAAAAGCCGGAAAGATATTGACGATACAAAAAGATAATATACTTACCGTTACCGACTATAAAACTCTTACGATTAACGGAAGCTTGGATAATAAGGGAAATATAATTAATGACGGAAATATGATTAACAATCATTATATATATAATGTCGGCGGTCTGTATAACACCTGTAATATACATAATACCGCTACAGGACATCTATATAATGTGGGCAGTCTATATAATTATGAGACCGGCGATATAAATAACGAGGGTATAATCAGCGGTAATGCCGTGCTGAGAAGAAGCGGTAAGCCGGGCGGATGTATAAAAGACTGTGAATCTAAAGGATCGGGGTCTTCATCAGGCATAATAGACCCTGATACATCCGGTATCGGTTCATCAGGAGAAACAGGAAGCATATCATCATCAAAAAAAGAAAACGACACGTCTAAAGAGGATAAGGTTGCAGCTACAAATACCGATAAAGATACAAGACCTGTAATGGCGGAAATCAGTATCAAAGCAAAAAAGGGTAAAGACAAGACGGCGGAGGCTGAAATTTCGGAAAAAACTGTAGAAGATGCCGTTAAAAAAGCAAAAGAAGACGGCAATAAAGCTGATAAAGTCGCTATTAATATAAAGCTTGATATGCCTAAGAGCATAGATAAAGTAAAGACGAATATCAGCGAAAGCACCTTAGAAAAAATCGCATCAGGGAGAGTTGACACTCTCACAGTTGAAAGTCCGATTATAAAAGCTGTATTCGATAAAAAAGCCATATCTGAAATCAGAAAACAGGGAACGGGAGATGTCGCAATAAACATAATTTCAGGTAAAGAACTCTCTAAAGAGGCTGCAAAGCTTATAGGAAAAAGACCTGTGTATGAGATAAGCATAAGCAGTGCAAAGGGAAAGAAAAATATAACGGACTTTAAGAAAGGGACTATAAGGGTTTCCGTTCCCTACACACTTAAGAAAAACGAAAAGCCGGAAAGGCTTTATGCGGTTTACGTGGATAAAAAAGGGAAGACAAGGAAAATCAAGGACTCGGCGTATGACAGTAAAAGTGCATGTCTGACATTTACCGCAAAGCATTTGTCGGTATTCGGCATAGAATATACAAAGTAGAAAGAAAAGTAACGCATATAAAAAAGAACTTGTTGTTTTATTCAAGTTCTTTTTTAATTGCTTATAATACTACAGTTATTATAAGTAATTTTGAGCATTAAATCGTAGTTTAAAAAAATATTTTATCTGATAAGTAAAAAATTAACAAAAATATATTGACAAATTTATATAAAATTGATAAAGTGTATACGTGAGTAAGTGATACGTCATTTTTTATATATATAATATAAAAATTCCATATTTTTTTATATTATATGCTTAGTATTTTGTGTTAATTTTTTGAACTCGTTCGTAAAATTACCTAACAAACAGAGATGACGGTCGGATGATTGATTAAACTTTTTAAGGAGGAGATGTACTATGAGCAAACCACTGGAGGGGGTAAAGGTAGTAGAACTTGCTACATTTATTGCGGCGGCAGCCTCTGGAAGATTCATGGCGGATTTAGGTGCCGATGTCATTAAGGTTGAAACGGCAAAGGGCGATCCGCTGCGTTATACGGCTCCATCTGAAGGAAGACCTTTCAGCATGATAGAGAACACCACTTGGGATCTTGAAAACGGCAATAAACGCTGCATATCTTTAGATATGAGAAGTGAAGAGGGAAAAGAAGCTTTCTTTAAGCTGTTGGAAACGGCTGATGTTCTTATTACCAACTGGAGAGTTCAGGCTCTTCAAAGAGCCGGTCTTGATTATGAAACACTGAAAGTCAGATTCCCTAAACTTGTATATGCAATTTGCACAGGTTACGGTGAGTTCGGACCGGATAAGGATTTGCCGGGATTTGATTTTACCGCATTCTTTGCTCGAGGCGGATATTTGGATTCTTTAAGACAGAAAGGCACAAAGCCTATGAACGTTGTTCCCGGTCTTGGAGATCATAATGTCGGTATGAACCTTGTAGCCGGTATTTTGGCAGCTTTATATCAGGCTAAGACAAAGGGAGTGGGAGAGAAAGTTGAAACATCACTGTTTGAAAGTGCAATCTTTAACTTGGGAATGATGATACAGGCTTCAAACTATGAGGGCATAGCTCAAAATTATCCGATAGAAGTTAGAGAAAGTGCCAACCCGTTCAATTCAGCGTGGAAGACGAAAGACGACAGATATATACAGACCTGTATGCCTGACTACAATACATATTACAAAAAGTTTATTGAGGTTATCGGCAGAGCGGATTTGGTAGATAAGGAAGAGTATTTCCCGGTTAAGAATTTACAGGCAAATAAATTAGGAACAGAGCTGTATGATATAGTAATGGAAGCTATGGGCAAGAAGACAATGGACGAGTGGAACAAGATATTCAGAGAAGCCGACATTCCGTTTGCCTTAGCTCAGAACTGGGTGGAAATCAGAAATGATGAACAGGCTATCGCCAATGACTGTTTCTACGATATGGAGTATTCTACAGGTGCTACCAGAAGACTCGTATGTCTGCCGGTTAAATTTGCGGAGATGGGTAAGCCCGAATACAAACACGGACCGTTTATCGGAGAACACAGCCGCGAGGTATTAAAAGAAATCGGTTATACAGATGCTCAGATTGAGGCTATGCTTGCAAACAAGAGCTTATTTATAGGCGATATAAATGAATACAAATAAATATATTTGTGTATTGTTGTGTATCTAATGCTAAGTGTTAATGCTTAGATAAAAATATAATTATAAAAATCCAAGGAGGAATTTAGTAATGGAAAAAATTATTGTTACCTTTGACAGAGTTGTAGTTGAGAAATTTACTAAGACTATACCGGAGGGAATGGAACTTGAGTATGTTGAGCATACACCTGATGAGAAAGAGCTCATAGCAAAGATTAAGGACGTTACATATTTGCTTTGCAGCCCTATGCATTTCATAACCAAGAACATTATTGACAATTGCCCAAATCTAAAGTTAATTCAGTCAATTGGAGCAGGATATGACAAGGTTGACTTGGAATATGCAAAATCTAAGGGCATCTTCGTATGTAACAACAGAGGCGTTAACGCTGTACCGGTTGCAGAGCACGCTGTATTGTTAATGCTTGCTTGCTTAAAGAAATTACCTTATGCAGATAGAGAAATCAAAAAAGGTAGATTTAATGAAGTATTAGGTGAGTATCGTGCTTGGGGACACAATGAGCTCGGAACAAGAACGGTAGGTCTTATAGGAATGGGTGCTATCGGTAGAGTGGTTGCTAAAATTCTTCACGGTTTCGGAGCAACGGTTGTTTATACAGACGTTGTTAGAGCTGACAAGGAATTTGAAGACGCATACAATGTTAAGTATGTTGACAACCATGACTACATCTATGAGAACTGCGATATCATAACATATCACGTTCCCGTACTTGACAGCACAAAGGGTCTGTGCAACAAGGCTAACATAGCTAAGATGAAGAAAGATGTTATCATCATCAACGTTTCCAGAGGTGAAATCGTTAATAATGAGGACTTAAAAGAAGCACTTGAGAGCGGAAGAGTAATAGCGGGACTTGACGTTGTCGCTCCGGAGCCGCCTGATGAGAAGACACATCCATTGTTAAACCTGTCTGCAAAGGGAAATGAGAATCTGATTATTACTCCGCATATGGCAGGAACAACAGATGACGCATTCATAAGAATGTGCGATTGGTCATATGAGAATATGAGAAAGGTTCAGCACGGAGAGAAGCCGAATAATATAGTTAACGGACTGTAAAAGATAAAGTGAGGACTTTGTATGGGAAATAAAAACAAATTTTTTGATATTATAGTTATCGGTTTTGCTTTATTTGCAATATTCTTCGGTGCCGGTAACCTGATATTCCCACCATATCTTGGGGTTATTTCAGGAACTAAATGGGTTTCATCTATAGTCGGATTCCTTGTAACGGATCCTATTTTGCCGGTAGTTGCTATTATAGCTACTGCTATGGTCGGCGGTAAAGCTGATGATATGGGTAAGAGAGTAGGTGTTACATTTGCAAAGGTTATTCAGACAATTTGTATCTTGATAATCGGTGCGTTCTTTGCTTCACCGAGAACCGCCGCTACTACACATGATGTTGCTGTAAAGCAGTTGTTCCCCGGAGTTCCGGGATTCGTAACATCAATAGTATTCTTTGCTATAGTTGTTTTCTTCACATTAAATCCGGGTGAAGTTATTAACAAAATCGGTAAGATTTTGACACCTGCATTATTGATTATCCTGTTCCTCATAATTATTAAGGCTATAGTGGTTCCTGTAGGACCTATCAGTCAGCCTATGATAGAGGGAACTTTCCTTAAAGGCTTTACTGAAGGATACAACACTATGGATGCTCTTGCCGGAGCTCTGTTTGCGGGATTGGTTATCACCGACCTTATCAGAAAGGGCTATGTTGAGAAAAAAGAGCAGTTCAGAATGCTTTTAGGTGTAGGACTTGTAGCGGTTGTATTATTGGCATTGGTATACGGCGGTTTGACCTTTATCGGTGCTTGTATGTCATCTTACTATCAGGGACAGGATCCGAGCTCTATAGAAAGAGTTCCTCTGCTTATCGACTTGGTTACCAGAGTGTTCGGTCAGGTAGGTAAAGCTGCTATAGGCTTGGCGGTTACTTTGGCTTGTTTGACAACAGCTATCGGATTGGCTTCCACTTGCGGTGAGTATTTTGAGAACTTATCAGGCGGTAAATTAACCTATAAGCCTACAGCATTGGCTACAATAGGTGTTGCATTCCTGATGTCCTTAATCGGAACTGAGAAGATTATAAATGTTGCAGTACCTGTATTATTGATAATCTATCCTATATTTATGTGTTTAGTATTGTTCAGTCTGTTTGATTCAGTAATTAAATACAACTGGACATACACGGGAGCGGTAGTACTTGTTATACCTTATGCTATAATCACATCATTGCATGATTTCTTCGGAATAAAAGCACTTGACGGAATTGCTGCTCCATTGTCAAAGTTACCTTTGACAGCTGCAGGTTTCGGTTGGCTGTTACCCGCAATAGTAGGATCTGTTATATTTACTATAATAGCTGTTATAGCTAAGGGACCTACAGGACCTGCCGGTGAAAGGGAAGCTGCTTGATAAATTAATAATTTAAGTAACTAAGAGGGCTATTTTATATAGCCCTTTATATTAAAAAATATTTGTATATTTTTTAACACTATAAGGAGGTAATATTTTATGATTTCAAAGGAAATGGTTGGTCTGGGAACACAAAGAAGTGTCATCAGAGAAATATTTGAGTACGCTAAAGAAAGAGCCGCAGTAGTGGGTGCAGAGAACGTACTGGATTTCAGTATCGGAAATCCGAGCACACCGCCGCCGCAGGGTGTACAGGATGCTATAATTGATTTTGTTAAGAACACAGATCCGATGTCATATAGCAGCTATACAAGCACAATGGGTGATCCCGGAACCAGAAAAGCTATTGCTGACAACTTGAATCAGAGATACGGCACAAACTATTCTCCTGACAATTTCTTTATGTCTACAGGAGCTTCAGCGGCTTTAACATTGGCTATTAAGTCTATCGTTGCTTCTCCTGATGATGAGATAATCGTTGTTACACCGTTCTTCCCTGAATATAAGGTATATATTGAGGAGCTCGGTGCAAAGATGGTTGTTATGCAGTCCGATAAGGATTTGTTAATCGACATAGAGACATTGAAGAAGACCGTTAACAAGAATACAAAGGCTATTATGATCAACAGCCCTAACAACCCGTCAGGTGTTATCTATCCTGTATCCAATCTTAAGGCTGCATTTGACGTTTTAAGAGATAAGGAAAAAGAATATGGAACCACAATATTCTGTATAGCTGATGAGCCGTACAGAGAGCTTGTTTATACAGATGAAGAAGTAGCTCACATTCCTAACCTTTATGATGATACATTAATATGCTATTCATGGTCCAAGTCCTTATCATTACCGGGCGGACGTATCGGATATCTTTTAGTATCTCCTAAATGTGCGGACTGGAAGAATGTTTATGCTGCAGTTTGCGGATCTTCCAGAGTTCTTGGATATGTTTGTGCACCTGCTTTATATCAGAAGGTTATTGAGAAGTGCGTAAATCTTCCTGCAAACCTGACAGACTATAGAAAGAATCGTGATCTTTTGGTCACAAACCTCACAAAGTTCGGATACAATGTTCCGAATCCGGGCGGTGCTTTCTATATCTTCATCGAGTCTCCTAACGGCGACGGACAGGCACTCACAGACGCATTGAAGAAGCACGACGTGCTCGTAGTTCCGGGTGCAGGCTTCGGAGGAAAGGCTTTCGTAAGACTTGCATATTGCGTAGATACTGCAAGAGTTGAAAAGGCTATTCCTGTATTTGAGAAAGTTATGAAAGAAATGAAGGGATGATTGGTACACACCGATCTTTATATGAGCATAGGCTTTTTAAGCCTATGCTTTTTTGTTGCTTGTTAGCTGTATTTGCCTATACGATAAGTAAACAAAAGCATCTTATGTTGTGTAAAACATATAAGTTAGGGTTCATATTCGTTGACATTTTAATAAAATTGAATTAAAATATAGGTACGACAGCAGATGAAATGAGGAGAGAGAAATGTCTAAAAATCGCAATAATTTTATAAGAGTTATATCTTGTTTTTTATTAGTGTTCAGTCTTATGGTGTCTGTTTTTTACGGTTTTGCCGAGGCGAAAAATAAAAATGATGAAGAAGTTAGTCTTATGTTTACCGGTGATTTTCTTTTTTCAAAAGATTATCCCCCTTTCAGGGCTTATTTAAGCAGAGGAAAGGACATATCCAAATGTATTGACCCTAAGATTATAAAGAAAATGAAAGCCGTAGACTATATGGTGATGAACAATGAGTTTACATATACCGACAGGGGAAGTGCCACCCGGGGAAAGAAGTTTACATTCAGGGCACACCCGTACATGGCTAAGGAACTGAATAAAATGGGAGTGGATTTGGTTTCACTTGCCAACAATCATGCCTATGACTACGGTGAGGTATCATTGCTTGATACTATGAAGACGCTTGATGATGTGAATGTGAAATATGTCGGAGCCGGCAAGAACATCAAGGAGGCTGAAAAACCCGTTTATTTTACAAAGAACGGAATAAAGATAGCCGTATTGGCTGCAACCTCTATTGAAAGAATGGCAAATCCCGACACGAAAGCGGCTACAAAGACGGAAGCCGGAGTAGCCAGATGTCTGGATACGACAAGACTTGAAAAGAATATAAAGAAAGCTAAAAATAAGGCTGATATAGTAATTGTTTTTGTTCATTGGGGAACTGAGGGCACAAATTATATTGATGCTTATCAAAAAAAACAGGCAAAAGCCATTGCAAAGGCGGGGGCTGACGTAATTGTAGGAGCACATCCGCACGTTTTACAAAAGATAGATTATATAGGTGATGTACCGGTAGTCTACAGCTTGGGTAATTTTTGGTTCAATTCGTCTATTAGAGATACCGGAATGTTTTATGTTGTGGTCGGTAAAGACGGGGTAAAAAAGTGTCGGTTTATTCCCTGTCTGCAAAAATCTCTTAAAACAACTCTATTGGAAGGAAAGCAAAAAGACAGGTTGCTCGACTTTATGAGGAAATTATCTCCTAATGTAAAATTCGATAATGACGGATATTTTTTCAAGAATAATTAACAACAATTTTTTGTCGTGGGGACAGGGAGGATCTATTTTGAGAAAGACTATTATGAGAGCGGCTTTGATATTTTCGCTTGTTTTATGTACCGCTTGTGCTAAAAAAGAGTTGCCGAAAGAAGAGCTGACAGAAACATCGAATCCGAAAACAGATTTTGAATATAA
>CAUUGW010000056.1:0-8776 GCA_963544785.1 uncultured Lachnospiraceae bacterium
ATTTTCTACTGTTTTTCATACTCACCTTCCATGCAAAACTTCTGTAGGATTAAGCTTTAATAAATAATTAATAGCCGGAATACTACCTAACAAAGTCACAAATAATATCAAAACCATTACAATAGGAACTACCATCGGTGTGGGTGCAATTCCCGAACCGAATACCGTTATTCCTATTATTTGAGCAATTCCAAGTCCCGCCAAATATCCGACGACTCCTCCCATTACGGCTATTACCATAATTTCAGTCAGCATAGCTCCTATTATCCTGCCGTTATGTGCCCCTATAGCCTTTTTTAAGCCTATTTCCGCTCTTCTTTCCATAACCGATGCCGTTACAAGATTTGAGATACCGAAAGCCGAACTTATAAGACTCAAAACCGTAATTAAAAGCATTAAAAGAGTGGTCTTATTTAAGATGTCACCCTCACTTTCAGCCACCTGTCTTATCGGCTTTGCTATAGAGTCAGTCATTACCTCCTGAATCTGATAACAAATGGCGGACACATATGCGGTACAATACCACACCTCCCATTCCTTAACGGTTAAGCTTAAAGGATTCCTTGCAGCCTTTCTTGCCAAATCATTATCAGGGGTGGTGAGTGCAGAAACCTCAATCCTGTTTACCACATTATCAATATTTGCCAATTTTTGAGCCACATCAAGGGGGGCAAATATATAAGAATCCTCATCTGAGCCCGAATCAAAAATTCCCTTTATCGTAAATTCCTGATTATAATTATTTGTAGCTAATTTTATCTTATCCCCTACCTTAAGCCCGTTCTTGGTAGCCAAAACAGTACCGACCATAACATCGTTCGTGTCATTGTCATTCAGCCATTCTCCGTCTATAGTCCACCATGTCTTAAGACGTGTAATACCTGTGTCAACCGAGGTTCCGGTCGGCAGCTCCAAATGCTTGTAAAACCAGGTACCCACCATTCTCGTACTGCCGACATCATCATTCATTTTTACCTTTACATCAAAATAGGGCGTGTAATCAACAATATTATAAGCCCAAAATATTGTCTTTAACAAGCCGAGCTCATCCTCTTTTAAATAACTCTTGCTCGAATTTTCATTGTCATTTGATGTATCCTCATTTTCATCAAGCCCATATAAATCGTCCAACATGGAAGCTTCTTTTGAGATAACATTTATATTGGCACCATAGGTCTTAAGCTCTCTGTTGACCTTATCTCCGACACCAAGCATGGTGTTCAGCATAGAAGAGGCAAGACTTGTGCCTAATGCTATTGTAATCCCTATTACAAACATTTTCTTTTTCTGACGAAATATGGATCCCTTTATCATTCTAAAAAACATATATCATTCACCTACTTAAATACGCTGCTCTGAGCGTCAAGATCCTTAGTATCTATTTTTATTTTCTCATCATGTACTATGTACGGAATGGGAATAGGATTACACCCGCCTTTAAAGCCTATTGTTCCCCTATTCATCACAACATCACAAAGCTTGCAGACCACATCGTTTCCTCTTTCAAAATATCCTGAGGGCCCGCAAATTTCACAGGCGTCAAGCACCACTCCATAGGCTCCTTCAGATTTCTTGATAAGGAAAAACCTCATATCTATACCGTCCGAAGCCTTATATGAATACCTGTGTAAATGCCCGTCTTCAAGATCCGATAGGGGAACGATTATATGCTCATTCTCCATGATATAGTCTTCGGGAGCGGATAATTTAATATCCCTGTTGGCAAAGCTTTTTACGGTGCTTAATGATAATATATTTATTGTAATCATAGCCATAAAAAAAATGGACAGATGACGTTTTCTCATCATAAGATATTTAATCTTTCTAAGCTGTGCCCTATTGTCATAGCTCTCACTTATCTTCACATTTTTGCTGAATAACAAAATCGGTAAAAAAGCAAAAAACACCATTACGACAAAGTTTATGATTAAAGTATTATTGGCAACCCATGCGATTATAGAAAACAATATGTCGCTTTTCGGCAATAATTTAATCGAATACAGTCTTTGGATAATAACAAATACCTGAGACACTCCAAATATCGCAAGGCCTGTGAAAACAACTATTTCAAGCTCCTTTGCAGACAGTTTTGATGCGGTATTATAAATTCCTACAGCCGATAAAATCATAACAAGTATTCCGAGTGTATAGCCTATAATCCTGAATAATACCATTGTACTTAATGCCGTTTCTCCATAGTAGACAAACTTGTTTAACTGAACAAGAATCGGAGGCAGATAGTATCCGAATGAGGCGGCCGTATATATTATGACAAATACCATAAACACATTTTCAAAAAGTGCCGGATTTTTTAGGCTTATCTTATCTCTTATGGGAATCATAACAAGCAGTCCTATCAACGCCGTCACTATCGGCAACATACTGTAATAAGACAAATTCGTCCTATTTACAAAATTAGGAATTTCCCTAATGAAAGTAGATAACACGGCAGTCAAAAGTCCTAAAACTATTGCAATTATTACCGTTATCCTTTTTTTGTTTTCTTCTTTTGTTCTGAAATATGCAAATAAAATCGAATTTACCATAGTAAATACTATGCCTGATTCCATTACCTTAACAAATATTTTTAAAATAATATCACCCCTAAATAAATTATGCAACAAGGATTGACCGAATACGGCCAATCCTTATGTAGATAGAGTTAAAATATAACTATTATGTTTTAAAAATTACCACTGTGGTCCTGCCCACTCAAAGTCAGGCCATTCTACTACTATAGGCTCTGTCCAGAATCTTCCTGTTACACCTGTTTCTTTATCTACGTGTAATAAATAATCATTTCCCGGTGCAGAAATTTCAAACTTAACACTGTACTTTCCAAGACCCTCTTCAAACTTCATATTAGCACCGTAGTGCGGACCGTCGCTGGCATTCATAGGCATAAATGCTATCTCCTGTACCTTATCAGAGCCTTGTTTTTGGATATAAGCCTTAACCTTTAACCAAGGAACGAAATCTCCTTTACCGTATCCAAGCTCCGCACCCTGCTCCGATGCCGATATGTCAGCCTCGATATGGCAATCAGCCTCTTCTTTTGACAGTGAATTTCCGGCAGGCTCCATATCTACAGGTTGGAAATAAACACCGGCTACTGTAAGCGGTCCAACCTCCTGATCATCACCTATCGGAACCTCTGTAAATCCGCCTGCTTCTCCCGGTGCGGCTACATCTGTTGCTGCGGCATCATCAGCATTAGCATCGTCCGACTTCATATCGTTGTCTGTAGAAGCATCCGCTTCAGTTTTGGTCTCAGGTGCCGGTTGCTCGGCTTTCTTTTCTCCACAACCTATCATAGCCACTGAAAGACTCATTGCAGCTGCTGCTATAACAGCTAATTTAAACTTTTTTGCAAACATTAATCATATCCTCCTATTCTTTGTCTGCCGTTGCATCTTGCAACATTTTTTTATTCTTATTCATCTGTAAAATGAATGTTATAACGATTATAACCACCAATAAAATCTGTGGTATTATCGTCTCTAAACGGTCATAAATACCGAGTAGATCAACAGTAAATCCGTTCATTGCGGTAATTATCGTTCTGTCAATTACGTCAGCCTCCTGTAATTCATAAACACCCTTGCCTATAAATGATACACACATCACAAACATCAGAACGGATGTAGCCATAAAGAACGGTTTGAGCGGAAGCCTGACTCCAAGCTTAACAATCAATAAATAAACTACAGCTAAAATTATTATAGAAACAGCAAGAGCCGCCCACATATATGTAGGATTTTCCGCAACTACGGTTCTTAATCCTTGAAAGAACAATATAAGCTCCGCACCCTCTCTGGCTACCGCTATAAATGCACTGAATACAAGTGCCGCCACATTACCTTTGCTTAAAGAATCGTTGACCTGACTCTTTATATATTTGCTCCAGACCTCGGATTCCGCCTTGGATAACATCCAGTTGGATACATAAAACAGGACAACTACCGCAATAAACATTGTTATACCCTCAAAAATCTCCTGTCCGAATCCGCTCGTTCCGTCTCCGAGCGCCGCCGCCAAAAGATTAAATATAATGGCTAAAACTATTGAAAATATAACACCGAGTCCTGCCCCGAAATAAACACTCTTAAGATATTTCCTCGCATTGGTCTTAACTAAATAAGCAACGATTGCGGAAATTACCAATATGGCTTCCAGTCCCTCTCTTAATGTGAGAACCAGTACCGATACAAATACTCCTATACCGTTCGACTTGCTTCCTGCCGAAACTCCTGCATCAGTATTTGTGTTATTCTTGGCACCCGACATCTCATCCAACGTGTCGGCATCCTCATGCAGATAGGTGATAAGGGTTTCCACCTCTTTTTTCATTTCCTCAACATCCACCTTGTTTTTGGCGGATCTTTTTGCCATATAAAACTGATTTTCAACCAACGAGCCTCGTTTACCTGATATGGTGGACATCGTTACCGCCTCAAAGCCTATCTTCTCATAATACTTAAAATAGGCGTCATTTACGCTGTCATAGGCGACTCTCCAGTTCTTCTCCTTATCGTCCTCGTATGCCTTTAAGCCCTCTCTTAAAACGATCTCCATGTCATCAGCCACTTCGCCCCAGTTGCTGTAACCCGTAGAGTTCTTGCTCTTCTTGGCTTTAGTATCCTTTTTAACTCCGGACATCTCATCTAAGGTATCGGCATCTTCGTGCAGATAGGTAATAAGGGTTTCCACCTCTTTTTTCATCTCCTCGACATCTACCTTTTTCTTAGCCGATCTCTTAGCCATGTAGAATTGATTTTCAACCAACGAACCCCTTTTTCCGGATATTGTTGACATTGTTACCGCCTCAAATCCTATCTTTTCATAATACTTAAAATAGGCATCATTTACGCTGTCGTAGGCTATTCTCCAGTTCTTTTCATTATCGTCCTCGTATGCCTTTAAGCCCTCTCTTAAAACAACCTCCATGGCATCCGCAACCTCGCCCCAGTTGCTGTAATTTGTTTTTTCTGCAAAGGCTTCGGTCACACTGCTGAATAATAAAACTGTCGCCAATAGTAATAAAATAAGACTTTTTCTACAAACCTTCATTATTTTGACCTTTCTAAAATACTCCCGTCTTTCATTTCATATAAAATATTACCATATTTCAATATATCCGTCTCATGTGTGACAATCACCATTGATATACCGTTATTATTAAGCTTCTTTAATGTATCCATCAAATCCAAGGTGGTCTGTGTATCCAAATCCGCCGTGGGTTCATCTGCAATTAAAATCTTCACATTATTCATCAAGGCTCTGGCTATCATAACCCTTTTAAGCTCTCCGCCGGATAACCTGTTGCAATAATCATCTTTCAGATGCATGATTCCAAGAAGATCAAGCAGCATTGCAGCCCTTTCTGTTCCGAGTCCGTCTCTTTTTTCAAAGAAATACGGAAGCCTTACATTATCAAGTACCGTGAGATTTGGAAGAGTCCCCATAGACTGGGGTACAAAACCTATCTTCGAGTTTCTAATCCTGCTCAAATCCTCGTCATTCATATTGTTTATCAGCTTGTCTTCTATAAAAACCTCTCCGCAGGTGGGTTTTAAAATTCCTGTAATCAAATTGAAAAGCGTACTTTTTCCGCTGCCGCTCCTTCCCACTATATGAACGAAGTCCCCCTCATTCAAGCTAAAATTAACGTCCTTTACTGCGAAAAACTTACGCTCTCCTCTTTGAAATTCTTTGCTTAAATTAATTGTCCTGATTAGCGACATCTTTTTTTATCCTTACAAGATAGTAAAAACTAAGTACTGTGTATATACCCGATATTAAAATTACCGCAGGTATTGTATGAGCTCGGCAAGGCATCTTCGCATTCATACATCCGCCTATAAAAACTATGTGTATAATAGCCTGTAATCCAAGCAAAATGTTGGCTAAAACCACACCCTTTCTTATATCGGCATTTTTCAATGTGAACAATCCTACCGCTAATGCCATCATAATAATACCTGTAGCCTTTACAGCCTCACCGAACCACTTGCATTTCATAGGCTTTACTTTCATAGGCTCTTTTGACATATCCTTCTCATCTGCCATGTTTGAGTCTTTAGCCATATCTTTATCATCCATACCCATAGCAGGTCCGCAGGTCTCACACTTGGAAGCCTCCTTACCGTCAACCGGAACGGGTTTGCACACCGGTGCAATTACATTCGGAGTTAAGGTGAGTGCTAAAGCCAACACAAAAAAAATCGCTGCAAATATTTTGTTCATTTTTAAAGACAAATCCTATTACCTCCTAAAGCTCTAAAAATTTATGTAGATAAGAGCTTTTAATGTTCAATATAGTTAACAGTTACCAACTGCTAACCACATCGTATGATAACATAAATAGATTTAAGTGTCAAGAATAATGTTGACTTTTTTTCGCTTTTATTGTATTATGACAGTAGAATAATTTTCTTGTATTGCCCTACCGATTCTACAGGAAAAAACATAGAATGTCAATACCGGTTACTAAAATATGGAGGGATAAAATGGTACTTGAATTTAATAATATATGTAAAAAATTCGGAGATTTCAAGGTACTTAAAAACATTTCTTTTAAGGTAGAAAGCGGTAAAGCCTGTGCATACTTGGGAAGAAACGGTGCAGGAAAGACCACTTCCATAAGAGCACTTATGAATGTATTTCGTCCTGACAGCGGAGAGTTTCTAATTGACAAAAAACCTTTTGATGTAAAAAAACATAAAATAGGCTATCTTCCTGAAGAACGCGGTATGTATAATAAGATTCCCATACTTGATCAGCTCATATACTTTGCCGAGCTTAGAGGTGTTTCAAAAG
This sequence comes from uncultured Lachnospiraceae bacterium, assembly GCA_963544785.1. Taxonomy (GTDB): domain Bacteria; phylum Bacillota; class Clostridia; order Lachnospirales; family Lachnospiraceae; genus CAUUFM01. Next base: position 6,820 of record CAUUGW010000056.1, read on the forward strand.
CGGAAGCTAAGAAAAATGCAATGTACTATCTTGAAAAAGTGGGATTGACCGAATATTCAAAAAAAGAGCTTGGGACTCTTTCAAAGGGAAATCAGCAAAAAATACAGCTGATACAGACAGTAATACATAAACCTGAAATTCTGATATTGGACGAACCTTTTAGCGGACTTGATCCTGTTAATTCAAAAATATTGCAGGAGATTGTTATTGAATATATAAATAATGGAGCTATAGTGTTTTTGTCAAGCCATCAGATGAGTTTGATTGAAGAGATTTGTGAAGATATCACCTTTATTAAAAAAGGAGAAATAGTCGGAAGCGACTCTTTGGAAAACTTTAAATCAGCCGGCAAACAAAATAAAATAAGACTTAAGATTAATAACGCGGACAATACCGTTATCGAAAATATTTTTACCTTATCCGATTTAAATATAAAAGAAATATCAGAGGATAACATTTCAAGTATAATTGAGTTTTCGGAAAACAGCTCTTTTAATTATGATAAAATAAATCTTTTACAGGAGATAATTAAACAAAATCTGAATATAAAGATATTTTCAGATTACGAACCCCGTCTTTCAGATATTTATATAAAATATTTAGGAAATGAAGCCGAAGAGATTAAAACGAAAGGACTTTAAAGAAAGGACTTTAAAAATGTTTAAATGTATATACCTGTTTGAAATGAAAACCGCTATAAATAAAAAAAGTTTTAAAATATCCTTATTGATATTTTCTGCAATAATATTTTTACTCACCTTTATTCCAAGGATTGTATCAAGTGATTATTTTCATTCCACATCTACAAAAGTAAAATCCGCAGCCTCTGAAACAAATGATCCGGATACCGCCCTGATATATGCAATTTACATAGAAGATCCCACTATAGACGAAACTCTTTTAACAGAATGCACCGATCTTCCTAATGGCGTAATAGTCTCTTCAAAAGATGATTTAATAGAACATTTAAAAAATAAAATAGTAAAAAATGCCTTATATATCAAAAATTTAGATGAGATAGAAATTATCACCGATACTTTGTCAATGTATGAATCAAACAAAAAAGACGAAGTTAAAAGAGCAGTACTAAAATATAAGGAAATGAAATTTTTAAATGATAATAATATATCATCAGATGATTTTTATACTGCCACCGACACATCAAATATAAAAATAGAAACCACAGCTTTAAATAAAAATGAAACAGCTTCTTATCCCATAGCATATATTGCATTAGTTTTTATGTACATAATGATTATATCATATGCTCAATACACCTCTATGGCTGTCGCCAGAGAAAAGAACGACAGAACAATGGAACTTCTTATAACAAGTGCAGATGCTGAACATCTGATTTTGGGAAAAGTGTTTGCTTCCTGTACTACGGCTGTTTTACAGGTGATTTTAATTATTTTTGTAGGTTTTTTAGGTGTTACCGTCAACAAAGACTACTACCCCTTATTCTTAAATGATATAATAAAAGAAAATTTAAATCCCCTTACAATAGGTATTTTCTTGAGTTTCTTTATATTAGGTTACATAATGTATAATATAATATTTGCCGCCATAGGTGCTTTAGTTGAACGAATGGAGGATATAAATTCCGTAGCTCAACCTATTATCTTAATTGTGGTATTAATATTCTTTGCCGGAATGACAAGCATAAATATGCCCAATCCTACTCTTAATAATATACTTGCCATTATACCTCTCTCATCTCCTATGGTAATTTTATCTGCCGTAATTATGCGAGGAATTAGCCTTTATTTAGTAGGTTTGTCATTTATATTATTGTTATTAACTACTATTCTGCTTTGCTATATCGCCGCTAAAATATATAGGTTGGGCTCACTGTCTTACGGTAACAAAATAGGATTATTTAAAGCATTTAAGCTCATATTTTCAAAGAATTAAGATAGTTAGCTATAATTTAAAATTAAAAAGGTGTAATATGATT